>JANPAO010000604.1:0-10618 GCA_031429955.1 Phenylobacterium sp.
GGTCTTGATCCCGCCCGACTTGTCGAAGGTCTTGTCGAAGGCATTCACCTCTAGCTGAATGCGCCCCGGATCGACGGTGCAGGTGGGGCTGGCCTTGCCAGGCCGCGACGGACAGAAGTCGCGCTCGGCACTCTGGGCGTGGGCCGCGGTTGCCGTCATCGCCAATACGGCGGTTGTCGCCATCAGGATCTTCATTGTTTAGTCCCCCATTGTCGCTCGGACCCCCCACTCTGCCGGGTATCCATCACATTGAATTCGCGTGTATTTCTCTCGGAGGAGGTCAGTTCTCAGCGAGCACGATCACCCGATCGCCTGCGCGATACTCCAGCGCCTCGGACTTGCGCGGATTGACCACCACGCCGCCCGGGTTTCCCGAAGCCTTGCCCTCCTCCCTCGGTCGGCAATAGCCAAAGGCCGTCTCGCCCCGCGCACGCGCCGCTTCGGCGATGGTGTAGAAGGTCATCGGCACGTCGAGCGACACGTAGTCACTGATGGGCTTCAGGCAGATTTCAGAACCAGCCTCGTCCAAGAGGTCTTCGAAGATGGCCGAAATATAGGGGTTCTCAGAGGCCTGGGCGAGCATCAGGCTGATCAGCTTGTTGCTGACCACAAAATCATCGGCCCTGGTCACGGCGGCCAGCTCGCGGTTTCGGATGTCGGCCATCTCGCTAACGATGTTGATGTGACGCCCGGCCTCGTCGGCCATCTTCCGCAGGTGAAGCAGGGTGATCAGGGTGCGGGTATCGGCGGCCTGAGCCGAGAGGTCGTCGCTGTAGCCAAGGACGATAACGCTGTCACACGCGGTGATATTCAGGGTCTGCAGGGAAGCCATGTTGCAGGTGTCGAGCACATGGGCCTGCAGCGTCAGCTTGCCGCCCGCCAGCGGCACGTCAGCCAGCCTCTCGGCCAGGTCTGGTGTATGGGCGGCAACCGTCACGCTCGAGCCGGCCGGCAGGTATCGCGATAGCTCTGAGACAATGGTCGGACCCCGGCGGTTCCAGCCCAGGACCATGACCCGCTCCACAGGAGTCCGTTTCTTTCGGGCCTTGAGAATGACGGCGCTGTCCACCTGCGGCGACCGGGTCAGGCTCTGGGCTATGGCCGAGTCATCCTCGGCAATCAGCACCAGGGACTGGTCCGGAGCAATGACCGTGCTCATCGGCGGATTGAGCCGAACCTTGCCATCGGCCCCAGACAGACCCACCACCGAACTGGTGTCGAAGGCCTGGATGGCATCGCCGAAGGTCTCGCCGTGGAGCTCCGGACAGGGGTGGGCGTAGAATTCGCAGCCCTCGAAATCGAGCAACTCCGAGAAGACCGCGCTCAGGCCGATCTGGCGGCTGGTGCTGACCACAATGCGCGAAATCAGATCATCGGCCAGGACAAGCTGGACCTCAGACCCCCCCACCACGCGGGCCACATCGGCATTGGCCGCGTCGCGGATTTCCGCCGAGATGCGATAGGGTTCTTCGCGCCGGTTGGGATCATGGATCAGGGCCAGGATGGTCTTGACCACCTCAGCATCGGGCTCGTCGCTCTCTGGCGACAGGATGATCATCGACTTGGACTGCTGAGGGCTGACAATCGCCAGGTCGTACAAATCCGTCGGCGCGCCACGACGGCAGATGATCCGGGTGCGGCCCAGACGCGGCAGGAGGGCGGCGATCTCGTCCTCCATCTCCACCTTGTCCTTGTCGGCCATGATGACAATGCGCGGGCGACGCTGGCTCTGGTTGGCGACGACAAGCTCGGAGATCACGTCGAAAATCGACGACGACCAGTTGAGGATGATGGTGTGGTCCTGCTCCAGGACCTTGGAACGGCCCTTTCTAAGGCGCTCCAATTGGGCGTCCACACCGGCTGACAGCACACCGATCAAGGCCGAGAAGGCGATGATGCCGATCAGGGTGACGGTCAGCATCACCAACCGGTAGGTCCAGCCTTGATCCCCCGCGACGGGACCGGCGTTGATCGCCCGCATGGAGGCCTGCCAAAGGCTTTCGCCTAAGCCCAGGGGTCCGGTGCCTGCCGGCCCGATGTGAGCGACGACCAGAAAGAGCCCGGCGAACATCGCCAGAGCCACAACGACCAAGCCCAACCAGCCCATCAGGGCGATCGTCCCCGCCGCCATCGACTTGTCGAACGCATAGCGAAGTCGAGCTGTCCAGGTTGCCCGCAAAATCATTTCCCCTAGAGGTCGCCCACGGGTCGCCCTGCCTTACTTGCCGGCCCCTCACTGGGATTTCATCTGGATGGCTTGATGTGAGACCTGTCAATCGAGACAACTACCCGTTTTGCAGCTTTTCAAATCGGCTCAGAGTCGCAAGGTCGCCTTGAGGGCGTACGGGCACCTGCTTTGGTGCAACAGCGGCTGCGCCACCACCCTTCAGGACCAAGGCCAGGGCTCCCAGGCCCCCTCACACCGATCTGGCAAACAGTCTCAACAGGCCCATGGCGAGCGGGAAACGATCGTAAAACTTCCGAGGGCGGGCACCAGGAAATTCGACCTTTGCATGAATCTTGATCATCACTCTCGTCCGACACCAGTCGGTTGAACTATCCTAGCCAGGTCAGACCATCGGGTCGGTCGCGTCGGGAGAGATCCAGATGAACCATTGCGAGTTTCCCTATGGCGGGGACGCCCCCTTTACGTTCTCGGCCCTGGGCAGTCTGGGCTGGCTGCTGGCGGTCCTGCAGTTTCTGATCATTCTCGCTCTGCTGGCGCGTCGGGGCGAGGGTCGCAAGGTCGTGACGGGCGACGCGATCGCCTGGAAGTACGACACAATTCTGTTGTTCGCCGAGGCTGCCGCCAAGGCCGAGCTGGCCAATATCTACAAGGCCCGCGACAACCTGCTGCAGGCCATAAAACACCTGCTGGGAAGCAAGAGCGTGATCGGCTCTGATCTGGGCGTCAAGGTCGCCAAGCTGCGGGCGGTCGGGGAGCCGCAGAAGCCCCCCCCGAAACCCCCGGCCCACCATGCCCCAGCCCATCCGACGCCGGTCGCAGAAGGCCATCCCAACTATGGCCCCCAGGTGATCGTGAATTTCCAGAGCCCCGGCCATGGCGGACACGGCGACCACGGCCATGAGGATCCCAAGCCCGGCCCCTCCCTCGACGACCGCCTGGCCGAGGTCAGGGCAGCCGCCGAGGTGTTTGCCGAGTACTGGCGGGCGCGGCCGGCCCGCATCGGCGAGCTGACTGAGATGCGCGACCTGCTCTCAAAACGCGGCGACCTGCCGGCTGATCTGGAGAAGCTACGGGCCGCAGCCACCGGGACCGCGAAGGCCGAGACGGCTGGAGCCACGGGCCATCGCGGCATCCATCAGGCCTGATCCCGTCCCGCTCGTTTCCGCTAAGCTCGCCCCGACACCTGGGTGAGTCGTGTCGGTGGAGGGGCGGATGCTGATCCTGTTGGGGGTGGCCGTGGTGGTGGCGGGCTTTGCCGCCGGCTTCAATCCGCTGCTGGTGGTGATGGTCTCGGCCATCCTCACCGGCATGGCCGCGGGTTTGGCACCCCTGGAGGTGCTGGCCGCCTTCGGAAAAGCTTTCAATGAGAACCGTTATGTCAGCGCCGCCCTGCTGGTGCTGCCGGTGATCGGTGTCCTGGAGCGGGCGGGCCTGCAGGAGCAGGCACGGGGCCTGATCGCCGGCTTTCGGCGCGTGACCCTTGGCCGCCTGCTGATCGGCTATCTGTTGTTTCGTCAGCTTACCGCAGCCCTGGGGCTGACCTCCATCGCCGGCCAGACCCAGACCATCCGACCCATCGTCGCCCCCATGGCCGAGGCCGCCACCGAGGCCCAGACCGGCGACCTTTCGGACGAGACCCGCCAGTCCATACGGGCCATGACCGCCGCCACCGACAATATCGGCCTGTTCTTTGGCGAGGACATCTTCCTGGCCATTGGCTCCATCCTGCTGATGGTGGGCTTCCTGGCCCAGAGCGGCATTGTCATGGAGCCCCTGCACCTGTCGCTGTGGGCCATTCCCACGGCCCTGGTGGCCTTCGCCATCCACGCCACCCGCCTGGTGTTCTTTGAGCGCCGGCTGCGTAGGGACCAGGCATGATCAAGCTCGGCGCGGTCTATCTGCTGGCGGGCCTGGTCTTCGCCGGCTTCTCGGTGCTCAGCGCCCAAGACACCACCAACCCCAGGCGATGGATGAACACCGGGTTCTGGGGCCTGTTTGCCTTAAGCTTCCTGGCCGGCGACTGGCTGGGGGACCTGGGCAACGGGGTCCTGGTGCTTTGCATGGCCCTGATCTCCGGGATCGGCGGCCTGGGCCGGGGAGACGCCGCCAGTAGCCCCGAGTCTCGCCAGGCCTTTGCCGCGCGCTTTGGCAACAAGCTCTTCATACCGGCTCTCGTGATCCCGGCCACCGTGCTGATCGGAACCCTGGCGCTGCAGCACGCAAGCCTGGGCGGCCAGCCCCTGTTGCAAGCCAAGCAGGCCACCCTGATCTCTCTGGCGCTGGGGGCCGTCCTGGCCGTGATCACCGCCCTGGTGCTGCTGCGCCAACCGATCCTCAGTCCTCTGCAGGAAGGGCGCCGGTTGATGGATACCGTCGGCTGGGCGGGCCTGCTGCCGCAGATGCTGGCCGCCCTGGGGGCCGTCTTCGCCCTGGCCGGGGTGGGGAAAGTCGTCGGCGACCTGATAACCACCTGGATCCCGCTCAACGGTCATCTTTCGGCGGTGGTGGTCTATTGCCTGGGCATGGCCCTGTTCACCATCATTATGGGCAACGCCTTTGCCGCCTTCCCGGTGATGACCGCAGGGGTGGGCTTGCCGTTCCTGATCCAGAAGTTTGGCGGCGACCCCGCGGTGGTCTGCGCCATCGGCATGCTCTCGGGCTTCTGCGGCACCCTGATGACCCCCTTGGCCGCCAACTTCAATATCGTCCCCGCCGCCCTGCTGGAACTGCGCGACCGCCATGCGGTGATCGCCGCCCAGATCCCCACCGCCGCCCCCCTGCTACTGGCCAATATGGTGTTGATGTATGTCTTCGCCTTCCGCTGAACTGACCCGCGATATCGCCGCCCACTTCGCCGGCGTCGCCCTTGGTCACGTCGCCCGGGAGTATCCCAACAAGATGGACCATGTCCTTGACGGGCCCGCCGATGTTCGCGGTCCAAGGGATCTGCATCCCATCTTCTTTGGCAGCTTCGACTGGCACTCCTGCGTCCACGGCTACTGGACCCTGGCGACTCTGCGTCGCCTGCACCCTGAGATGCCCCAGAGCCATGACATCGCGGCCCTGTTTGCCACCAGCCTCACCCCGGAAAAGGTCGAGGCCGAGCGGGCCTATCTGGATCGCCCGGGCAGTCGTGGCTTCGAGCGTCCCTATGGTTGGGCCTGGCTGTTGATGCTTCAGGCCGAACTGCTGCGCCATGAAGATCAGGCCTGGGCTGCAACCCTACAGCCGCTGGCCACCGCCTTTGCGGAACGGCTCGCGGCCTTCCTGCCCAACGCCACCTATCCGGTACGCACGGGCGTTCACAACAGCACGGCCTTTGCCCTGGCCCTGGCGGCCGACTATGCCAAGGCCATACAGGATCAGGCCCTGGAGGTCCTGCTGCGACAGACCGCACGGCGCTGGTATGGCGACGACCGCCAGGCCGCAGCCTGGGAGCCCTCCGGCGACGACTTCCTCTCGCCCACCCTGATGGAGGCCGAGGCCATGCGGCGGCTGCTGCCGCATGCTGAGTTCCAGACGTGGTTTGCCGCCTTCCTGCCCCATGCTGCGGATGGCTTCCCCGCCAGCCTGTTTCGACCTGCGACCGTCAGCGACCGTACAGACGGCAAGATCGCGCACCTCGATGGCCTGAACCTCAGCCGAGCCTGGTGCTGGCGATCCCTCGCCGCCAGCTTGGAAGTGAACAACCCCCTCCGCACTGTGGCGGCCGCCACCGCGGACCGGCACCTGACCGCCAGTCTGCCGCATGTCGCCGGCGACTACATGGGCGAGCACTGGTTGGCGAGCTTCGCGCTCCTGGCCCTGACCGCTGGCCAGCCCGCCTGAGATTGCGCCCTATTTCTTAGGCTTGGCAGCCTGGACCTCGATTTCCGACATCATGCCCGGTGCCACCAGGGCCGCGACCTGCATGGTCACCCGCGCAACCTTGTTGGGCTGTTCTGCCGTGCCGAAGTAGGTCTTATAGGCCTCCATCATGCCGGCGAAATCCATCTTGCCGCCCTTGGCCGGGTCTCCCACCAGATAGACCCGCATCATCACCACGTCGCCCATGGTGTAGCCCTGGCTCGCCAGCACATCGGCGATCTTCTTGAGGACGCCGAGGGTCTGGGTCTTGGTGTCGCCAAACTCCACCGGCGTTCCGGCCGGGGCCCCGGCATTGAGCGGTGGCGGGGTCTGGCCGCTGACATAGATGGTGTCATAGCCAGCTGGCACCACCGCCGCCGACAAGATGGCCGCCGTCGGCGCACCGACCCGGACAATGGGATCCGCGGCGAAGGCCGGCCCTGCGGCAGCCAGGATTGGTAGGAGGGCGGCGAGCATCAGTCTGCGCATCAGGTCTTCCTTCAATGGGGCGCCGGGGTTCGGCGTTCACGACGCACCTTGGGTGATGCGTGGCCTGCTGTTCAAGCCACCTCATACCGGTGTGCGCATGCCTGGACGCCCCTAAGGGCCACAATCGCCCACAAAGCAGCCCAAATGATCAATCTTCAGGCAGACATCGATTAGTATTGACGCAGTTACGGACGATCATTCTCGGGTGTACTCATATTGAGAAAGTCAATGTGCTCGCACGTCGGGCAACCTGTGCACCAGAATGCTACTTTCTTAGATAATTGTTCACTCCCAATCGCGACGCGTTGACAGGGAATTTTCTTCATGTGGTGATGTTGTTGCATTGACAGTGCCTCGTATCAAAATCCTCGATCTCACTTCATTGCCAACGAACAAAATGAAGTCCTAGGGAAAACACTCCGGTCTGGTCGACTCTGACATTTATATCGTCATGTATCTTTAGGTGACCAACACTCCGAATCTGATCGAACTTGATCGATTACGGACTGATGTTTGGACCTTATTACTTGGTTCATGGCGACCGGAATTGAGTTTTCTGGGGCGAATTCCAGCAACTATGGGCTAAAGCCCAGTTTCTGGACCGTCCTTCAACCACTCGGCGCATCACAAATGTGAGCGAACGAGACTTCGCGGCCAACCTTGCCGCGACTTTGAGGGGGTCTATCAATGAAAACCGCAACCAAAACCACATGGCTGGCAGGCGTATCCCTTGCCACCGTCGTCCTCGCCGCCGCCAGTGGGGCCAATGCCCAGACCCTGGCGGCTGGGGCCGTTGATGTCGACGAGGTGATCGTCACCGGCACCCGTCAGACCGGGCTGAAGGTAGAAGACAGCGCCGCGCCGGTTCAGGTGGTGGACACCGCCGCCCTGACCCGCACCGGCCAGACCGATCTGCGGGTCGGCCTTGCCAACCTGGTGCCCTCCTTCAATGCCCAGGCCTTCGGCGGCGACACCGCCAACCTGACACTTTCGGCTCGCCTGCGCGGCTTGTCACCCAACCACGCCCTGGTGCTGATCAACGGCAAGCGCCGTCACACCACCGCCAATTTCGCGGTACTCGGCGGGGCCTTCCAGGGCGCCGCGGCCACCGACCTCAGCTTCATTCCCATGGCCTCTATCGGCCGCATCGAGGTGCTGACCGACGGTGCGGCGGCCCAGTACGGCACCGATGCCATCGCCGGGGTCATCAACGTCATCCTCAAGAAGTCCGACAGCGGCGGTTCGATTTCCACCACCGGCGGTGAGTACATCGACAAGGGCGGCAAGACCGCAGCCATTTCCTTCAATCTGGGAACAGCCCCCACGGAAAACAGCTACCTGAACCTCACAGCCGAGACCAAGTACCACGGCTTCAGCAATCGCGGCCTACCCGACCAGCGGGTCTTCAACCCGGCTCACCCGTCCTATACCGCCGCAAGGTTCGCGGTGGAGAGCTTGATCCCCGGCTACCCCAATCTGAACAAAATCGCCGGCGATGCCGAGTATCGCCTGAGCAACCTGGGCTACAATGCCGGCGTCACGATCAGCGACACCCTCGAGGTCTATTCCTTTGCTTCCTACGGCCACAAGGACGCCTCGGCCTATGAGAACTACCGGCGCTTTGACCGCGTTGCGGGCAAGATGGGGGCCGCTGACCGCCCCCTACCCCTGGGTTTCAGCCCACGCGAGCGGATCATTGAGGACGACTATGCCGGCACGCTGGGGGTTTCTGGTGTCGTGGCGGGATGGAACTTCGACCTGAGCGCCACCTATGGCGTCGACGACATCGAGGTTCGGGTCGAAGACTCGATCAATGCCAGCCTCTATGCTGACAATTCGACCCTGACCACCAAGGGCTTCAGCCCCCGCTCCTTCCACGCCGGGTCCTGGACCACCACCCAGCAGACCCTGAACTTCGACCTGTCACGGGAGTTCGAGGTCGGCATGGCGACCCCGCTCAACGTGGCCTTCGGGGCCGAGCAGAGGAAGGAAGGCTACGAGATCGGACAAGGCGACGCGGCCTCGACCTATAAGGAAGGGTCGCAGTCCTATCCCGGCTTTGCCAAGACCGACGCTGGCAAGCACAAGCGCGACAGCTGGGCGGTCTATGTCGATCTGGCCGCCTCGCCGGTGGAGGCCCTGCAGCTCGACGCGGCCATCCGCTATGAGCACTTCAGCGACTTCGGTGGCACCACCATCGCCAAGCTGACCGGTCGCTATGATTTCTCCGACGCCTTCGCTGTTCGCGGCACGGCCAGCACCGGCTTCCGGGCCCCAACCCTGGCGGAGTCCTTCTACTCGGCCACCAACGTCGCCCCCACCTCGGCCTTCGTTCAACTGGCACCCAACTCTGCCGCCGCGCGTCTGTTGGGCATCGACAAGCTGAAGCCGGAGGAGTCCACCAACTATAGCATCGGCATCGTGGCTCACCCCCTGCCTGGCATGACCCTGACCCTGGATGCCTACCAGATTGAACTGACCGACCGGATCTTCGGCTCCAGCTCGCTGTTTGGCACGCGCAACGGGGTTTCGACCTCGCCCCAGGTGCTGGCGGCAATCATCGCCAATGGCAATGTGCTGGACCCCACGGTGACCACCACCGGGATCAACATCTTCTCCAACGGGCTGGATACCCGCAGCCGCGGCCTGGACCTGGTGATCTCCTATCCCGCCAGCCTGGGTGACTATGGTCGGATCGACTGGACCCTGAGCGGCAACTACAACACCACCAAGGTGACAAAGGTGAAGCCACGCCCGGCCAGCCTGGCCACCCCAAGTGTGCCGTTCCCCACCGGTCAGAACCTGTTTGCCGCCAATGCGCGGACCCTGCTGGAAACCGCCTCACCCAAGTACAAGGTCGGGATCGGTGGCCTCTACACCTATGGCGACCTGACTGTGAATCTCACTGAGACCTTCTACGGCAAGTCGTCGTCCCTGGCCGACCCCGGCTCCGGACCGCTGCTCAAGACGGAGATGGGTGCCACTTCGGTCACAGACCTGGAGATTTCCTACAAACTCATCGATGCCGTGACGGTGGCGGTGGGGGCCAACAACCTGTTCAACAAGTACCCAGACAAGTTCACGGCCCAGTATCAGGCCGCCTGCATCGCCGGCGGCGGGGCCTGCGTGACCCAGTATCCCACCTTCTCCCCGATCGGCATCAATGGCGGCTACTACTACGGTCGGATCACCTACGCCTTCTGACCCGGTTTCCTTGTGAGTGTGGAAGGGCGGCCTTAATGGGCCGCCCTTTTGCGTTCAGGTGAGCGGCTTGCCCATCCGCACCAGGGGCACGCGGTAGCCGCTGGAGGTCACCGCTTCAAAGGGCTCGATCCGCTGATAGCCCGCCGCCAGATACAGCGGTTCCCCCGACAAGGTGGCGGCCATCTCGCAGCGGGAAAATCCTTCCGCCACAACCACAGCCTCACAGGTCGCCAGGATCAGCTTGCCGACCCCCAGGCGGGCGAAATCCGGATCGGTGTACATGGCCCGGATTCGGGCCGGCTCCACCGTCGGATCGACCAGGGCGGCGTCACGACCAGCACTGTGGTCCCCGCCAAACAAAGTGGCCCGCCGGCTCCACCCCCCGCAGCCAGCCACCAGACCCCCAACCTCCACCACGAAATAGGTACCGTCGGTGATGAGTTGGGTATCCAGCCCCATGACCTCAAAAGAAGCCGCAACCCCCTCGGGCGGGAGGTAGCCAGCCAGATGGACGCTGATCGCGCGTTCCATCAGGGCGCGCAGGATCTCAATATCTCCCGGCTCGGCGAGCCTGATGGATAGGGTTGGTCGGGGGGCGTCGGGAAAGGTCGCGGGCATTGTGAGAGCCTCGCCCAAACACCCTCAGATAACCAGGGTGGGCGTGACAAGGCGCAAGCTTCAGGCCAGTCTGGACTGCATGACCCTGCCGCCCCTGCCCACCCAGCCCGCTGGAACCCCCTGGCCGACCGAAGACTGGCCCCTGGGCTTGCTGCCGCCAGGGTTCGACCGTGACCGTCTCGACGACTTGATGGCCGAACAGTTCGACCAACTTGCCTTTGGCGAGGCCCATGCCCTGGTGATCATTAAGGAGGGCCGGCTGGTCTTCGAACG
>JANPAO010000605.1:0-5085 GCA_031429955.1 Phenylobacterium sp.
CATCAAAGGGTGCGGGCACGTAACGCTCCTGGGTCTCGGACCGAACTGATTCGCTGATGATGAAGGGCGCTCATGACAAGTCGAGCGCTTTGCCGATGGACGGCACCGGGCCATATAGGGCCCCTCATGCGGAATCTGGGATGACGGTATGAACGGCTTGATGAGGTGCCTCCTGGCCGCCCTGGCGCTCAGCTTCGCGGCCGCGCCGGTGCTGGCCGCACCGGTCAATACCGGACACCTCACCGCCGAGCTGTTGGCGCGCGACCAGGGGGTGACGCCGGGTGGCACCACCTATGTCGCCCTGCGCCAGACCATCGCGAAGGGCTGGCACACCTATTGGCGCAATTCCGGCGACTCCGGGGAGGCGACCCAGCTCAAGTGGACCCTGCCCCCCGGATGGAGCGCCGGCGACCTGATCTGGGCCACCCCGACCCGCCAGCCCACCGGTCCGCTGATGAACTACGGCTATCAGGGCGAGGTTCTGCTTCCGGTGGCCCTGACGGCCCCGACATCGGCCAAGCCTGGAGAGACGGTGACGCTCACGGCGGCCGCGGCCTTCCTGGTCTGCGCCGACATCTGCGTTCCAGAGGACGCGGTCCTGACCCTGTCCCTGCCGGTGGTCGCCGCAGCGCCGCAGCCTGACCCCCGCTGGGGCGCGGCCATAGCCAAGGCCCTGGACGAAACCCCCAAGCCTGCAGACCTCACCGCCACCTTCGGACGGGCCGGCGGGGCCCTGACTCTGGCCATTGCCGGGGTGCCGCTGAAGGGCATTGACCTGGCCGACGCTTATTTCTTCCCCTTTAAGTCCACCGTGATCGATCACGCCAAGCCGCAGGCCATCGAGCGGGGCCCCCAGGGGCTGACCCTGGCCCTGACCCCGGGCTATGACTTCACCCAGGGATCGCCGCCCAAGACCCTGGACGGGGTTCTGAGTTTGGCGGGAAAGGCCTATGAGATCACCGCCGCCGAAGGGGTGCCACCCGCAGGCACCTCAGGCCTGGGCCCGCCGCCGGTTAGGGCCGCGACCGGACCTGGCCTGGGTCTGGCCCTGGCCTTTGCCTACGCATTGCTGGGCGGCCTGGTGCTCAACCTGATGCCCTGCGTCTTTCCGATCCTGGCGATGAAGGCCACCTCCCTTGCAGGCCATGCCCATGAGCGCTCTGCGGCCCGTGCCCAGGGTCTGGCCTTCCTGGCCGGGGTCCTGGCAACCTTCCTCAGCCTGGCGGCCGTGCTGATCGCCATCCGGGCCGGCGGGGCTTCCGTGGGTTGGGGATTTCAGTTGCAGTCACCGGCGGTGGTGGCGGGCCTGGCCTTGCTGATGCTGGCTGTGGCGCTGAATCTCTCCGGATTGTTTGAGGTGGGGTCATCGCTCCAGGGGGTGGGCACGGGCCTCGCATCCCGTGGCGGCCTGGCCGGTGCCTTCTTCACCGGGGCCCTGGCCGTGGTGGTGGCCGCCCCATGCACCGCGCCCCTCATGGGCCCGGCCCTGGGCTGGGCCCTGACCCAGAGCGAGCCCGTGGCCCTGGCGGTGTTCCTGGGGCTTGGCCTGGGCTTTGCCGCGCCCTTCACCCTGGCGGCCTTCGCTCCAGGCCTGCTGGCGCGCCTGCCCAGGCCCGGTCCGTGGATGGACACCTTCAAGAAGCTGATGGCCTTCCCGATGTATGGGGCCGCGGCCTGGCTGGTTTGGGTCCTGACGATCCAGGCCGGTCAGACCGGATTGGCCCGCATCCTGGCCGCCGCCGTGGTATTGGCCCTGGCCGCCTGGATCCTCGGTCTCGCGCAGGGCCGGCAGGCGTCAGGTGGCAAGCCCTTGGGGCTTGCGTTCACCGGGGCGGGACTGGCGGTTGCCGCCTTCGTCCTGGTCCTGGTTCCTGCCTATGAGGTTCCAGCCGTCCCAAATCCTGGCGGGAAGCCGGAGGCCGGGACTGTGGCCTTTGGGGTCTACAGCCCCGAGGCCGTCGCCGAAGCCCGCGCGGCGGGCAAGCCCGTGTTCGTCAACTTCACCGCCGCCTGGTGTGTCACCTGCCAGGTCAATGAGAAGGTGGCGTTTGAGACGAAGGAGGTCGCAGACGCCTTTGCCCGCACCGGCGCGGTCTATCTCAAGGCCGACTGGACCCGGAAGGACGCGGTCATCGCCGCCGAACTGGCCCGACACGGCCGCGCCGGGGTGCCCCTCTATCTGGTCTATGGGACCAAGGACCCCGAGCCCGTGATCCTGCCGCAATTCCTCACCCCGGCCCTGGTGGCCAAGGCCCTCGACAAGGCGACCTAGACCGGCGCGCTCGGCGGGGCCGTGATCACCTCGACATTGTCGTTGAGCAGATAGGTGATCTCCCGCAGGGCCAGGTCGCGGTCCTTGGGGGTCGTCGCACTGGCGATGGCCTCCAGCTTGAGAGGCAGGTCCTGGGAAATGCCCCGCAGGATGCACTTCAGATCCCCATCGGTTCCCCGTTGCGCCAATAACAGGTGGCCCTGCATGTCCAGGGCGGCCAGTTCGCCGATCTGGGCCTGGAACTGGGGCGGCAGCGATGCACCGTTGCGCGCCTCCTGGGCCTGGAGCTTCAGGGCACCGGCACGCTTGACGATATCCAGGAACAGGGGCTCCTGCGCCACCGCCTGGGGGGGCGTGCTGAGCCCAGGCCCGGCGGGGATCGGACCTGTGGCCGCCAGCCAGAGGAAGGCGAGGGAGGCGGCAGCGTCGCAGGACATGACGATCTTTCTGGCAGCGTCTAGAAGGACGGCGAGGCCCCCTGGTAGCCGCAACATGGTAAACGCGGTCCTACTTTCCCACCTGAGGTCAACGCCCATGACGCCCCGCGCCACCGCCTGGACCCAGTTAAGGAGCGCAGCCACGGGTCCCCGCGACCCCATCGCCCGCCTGATGGCCGATGAGCCCGATCGGATGGCCAGGTTGGTGGTGGAGGCTGCCGGTCTGCGGATCGACCTTTCCAAGCAGCCCTGGTCGCTGCCCCACCTGGACACCGCCCTGGCCCTGGCGCGCGCCTGCGAGGTGGAGACCGCCCGCGCGCAACTGTGGGCCGGCGCGCCCGTCAACACCTCTGAACACAGAGCCGCCCTGCACATGGCCCTACGCGCCGCTGCCGGCGCCGATTTTCGGGCTGACGGCGTGCCCGTTTCTGGCGAGGTGGAAGCCACCCGCCACGCCATGCGCGCCTTCGCCGAGGCGGTTCGGTCAGGTGCTCGGGCAGGTGCCACGGGCAAGTCCATCCGGTCCATCGTCCATATCGGGATCGGTGGATCTGACCTGGGACCGCGCCTGGTCTGGGAGGCCTTGCGAGCCCTGGAGCCCACGATCGAACTGCGCTTTGCGGCCAATGTCGACCCCTCGGAAATGGCCCTGGCCCTGGCGGGCCTCGATCCTGCCGAAACCCTGGTGGTGGTGGTCTCCAAGACCTTCACCACCCAAGAGACCTTGGCCAATGCCCAGGTCGCCCGGACCTGGCTGCGAGCCGCACTTGGGCCGGGTGGCGATGCCCAACTGGTGGCCGTGTCGGCCGCGCCCCAGGTCGCCCAGGCCTTTGGGGTGCCGCCTGAGCAGGTGTTTGCTTTCTGGGACTGGGTGGGGGGGCGCTACTCGATCTGGTCGGCGGTGGGATTGTCCTGCGCCATTGCGCTTGGACCGGATGTCTTCGACCAGCTGCTGGCAGGCGGCCGGGAAATGGACGACCACTTCTGCGGCGCGCCCTTGCACCTGAATGGCCCGGTTCTGTTGGCCCTGGCCCATGTCTTCAATCGCGATGGCCTGTCGCGCCCGATCCGCGCGGTGATTCCCTACGCGACACGCCTACGCCTTTTCCCCAGCTTCCTGCAGCAGCTGGAGATGGAATCCAACGGCAAGCGGGTCGACAAACAGGGCGGTCAGGTCGCCGGCCCGACCGCAGCCTCGGTGTTCGGGGATGCCGGCACCAATGGCCAACATGCCTTTTTCCAGATGCTGCACCAGGGCCCCGACGTGATCCCGGTAGATTTCGTGGCCGTCGCCAGGCCGTCGGAGGGCGAGGCCGCCAACCACACCCTTCTGCTGGCCAATGTTATCGCCCAGGCCGAGGCCCTGATGGTGGGGCGCAGCCAGGCCGAGGTCCGCGCCGAACTCACGGCCAAGGGTCTGGCCCAGGCTCAGATCGACACCCTGGCCCCCCAACGCACCTTCCCCGGTGACCGACCCTCCAGCTTTATCCTCATGGAGTCCCTGACGCCGAAAGCCCTCGGTGCCCTGATTGCGCTTTACGAACACAAGGTTTTCGTCGAAGGCGTGCTCTGGGACATCAACAGTTTCGACCAGTGGGGCGTGGAGTTGGGCAAGACCCTGGCCCTCCGCATCCAGGCGGAGTTGGAGGGCGCCACCCCTGGTGCCCACGATCCCTCCACCACCGAGCTCGTGGCTCGTCTCAAGATCTCAGCTTAGCCGTCCAAAGGACCTCCCATGCGCGACCTCAAAGGCAAGACAGCCTTCATCACCGGCGGAGCCAGCGGCCTGGGCCTGGCCATGGCCCATGCCTTCGGCGAGGCGGGCATGAATGTCATGCTGGCCGACATCGAGGCCGCCCCCCTGGCGGTGGCGGTGAAGGAGCTTGAGGAACGCCAGATCCGGGTCAGCAGCGTCCTGTGTGATGTCGCCGTCCGCAATGCGGTGGAAGCGGCCGCGGCCAAGACCATCGAGACCTTCGGCAAGGTCCATGTGGTCTGCAACAATGCAGGCGTCGGGGCCGGCGGCCTGATCAGCGATGTCCGCCACAGCGACTGGGACTGGATCCTGGCGGTGAACCTGATGGGGGTGGTCTACGGCATGGAGACCTTCCTGCCCTTGATCCGCTCTCACGGCGAGGGGGGAACCTTTGTCAACACCGCCTCCATGGCTGGCATGATCTCGCCGCCCGGGATGGAACCCTACAGCGCTACCAAGTTCGCCGTCGTGGCCATGTCGGAAGGGTGGGCCGGGCAGTTGGCACCCGAGAACATCAATGGGGCGGTGCTCTGCCCGGGTTTTGTGAAGACCAAAATCAACCAGTCGGGCCGCGCCCGGCAGGCTCAGTTCGGCGGGCCGGTGGAGAGCCCGGTGGTGGC
>JANPAO010000606.1:0-7765 GCA_031429955.1 Phenylobacterium sp.
CCTGACGCGCCGCGCCGCCCAGGAACAGGTCCCGGGCCTCAGGGTCCAGGCCCAGGGCGGGGAGCTGCTCCAGGCAGCGCCGGGGCGACAGCATCGGCCAGTTGGTGCCGAACATCACCCGCCCGCGTCCGGCGCCGGCCATATAGTCCACCAGGGCCTGGGGCAGGCGGTGAACCGCATAGGCCGAGGTGTCGACGTAGAAGTTGGGATACTTCCGGGCCAGGGACAGCACCTCCTCGATCCAGGGCATGCCCACATGGCCGCCCACCACCGACAGTTCGGGGAAGTCCAGCAGCACGTCATCCAGATAGGGGATCGGCCGCCCGGGCTCGGATCGGCACAGCGGCCCCGTATGGCCGATCTGTGTGCAGAACGGGACGCCGGCCTCCACACAGGCCACATAGACCGGATAGTAGCGTCGATCATTGGGCGGCAGGTCCCACAGCCAGGGCACCACCCGCACCCCCACAAACCGTCCGTCGGCGGTCCAGCGCCGGATGTCGCGCACCGCCCCCATGGGATCATTGAGGTCCACCGAGACCAGACCCCTCAGGCGGCCTGGCGCCTGGTCGACGGCGGCGGCCACCTCCTCATTGGAGATCAGGTCCCCCCGGGGGCCGTGCCAGGCCGAGAGCAGGGAGATGTCCACCCCGCCCTTGTTCATTGCAGCCACCGTGTCGGCGACGCTCACCAGATGGGTCTCGGCCTTGGCGCCGGTCCAGCGCCTCAGGGTTGAGAGCCAGGGCTCGCGGTTGAACCGCTCGGTGGGGGTCTGGGACCAGACGTCGACGGCACCCATGATGGGCCTCCTTAAATACTACACTAGTGTCGGATATTGCCGGCTTGGGGCAGGCTGTCAATGCGGGTTAGGGTCGGGCCATGAGCGCCGCCCGCGATCACCGCCTCTTTCACCTGCTGCAGGTCACCGCCCATCGGGTGAAGATAGAGGCTGACCGCGCCACCCTGGCGGCCTGCGGGATCACCGCGGCTCAGGCTGCGGTCCTCTCGGTGGTGGCCCGCACCCCGGCAGCGACCCAGAAACAGGTGGCCCAGCAGCTCCGCCAGCGGGAGTCGGCGGTTACCACCATGGTTGCGCGCCTGACCGAGGCGGGCCTGCTGCTGCGCGCGCCCAGCCCCCAGGACGGCCGCGCCTGGTCCCTCAGCCTCACGCCCGCCGGCGAGGCCGCCTTGGCCGGCTTCCGCGCCCCCCTCGATGAGCTCAACACCGCCCTGACCCAGGCCCTCGGCGGCGACCCCCAGGTGGAGACTCTGGCCCTGGCCCTGAAGGCCATTCTGGAGGCCGACCTGACTCTTCCGCGCCCGACAGGGGTTCGAAATCCCCCAGCCGCGACAACGGGAATCGACCTTTCCAAGCCAGCCATGTAACCCTGCGGCCCACACCTGCGGGGACCTGCGTGCCGGACATCTTCCTCTCCCACAACCGCCAGGATCAGGCCCGAGCCAGGCTGTTTGCCGAGGCGTTCCAGACCCAAGGGTTCGATGTCTGGTGGGACGTGGGCCTACGCGCTGGTGAGTCCTATGACGAGGTGACGGAGGCGGCGCTGCGGACTGCCAAGGCTGTCGTGGTCCTGTGGTCGAAGACGTCGGTTCAGTCCCGCTGGGTCCGCGCCGAAGCCACCCTTGCCGACCGCAACAAAACCCTGGTCCCCTGCATGATCGAGCCCTGCGAACGGCCGATCATGTTCGAGCTGACCCAGACCGCAGAGCTCATCCACTGGCAGGGGGATGAGGAAGACCAGACCTGGAAGGCCTTTCTCCAGGACGTGCGGCGTTTCGTGTCGAAAGCTGAGACGGCCCCTGCGCTGGTGCCGTCGCTCGTCGTGACGCCGCCCCCTGGCGCAAAGCCACAGCGGGGCGGGCGACCATCTCTGGCTATTCTGCCCTTCACCAATCGCTCGCCAGATCCCGCCGACAACATCTTCGCCCAGGGTCTGGTGGAGGACCTGATCGCGGCCCTGTCGCTCGCCAGCGGTGCTCGCGTGCTGTCCCAGTCGGCCACCGCCCCCTATCGCAGGGAGGCGCTGGATCTCAGGCGCATCGGCGAGGAGCTTGGCGTGCGCTATGTGCTGGAGGGCAATGTGCGCCGCGCCGGCGTGAGCCTTCGGGTCACCTGCCAACTGGTGGAGGCCGCCACGGGTGCGATCGTCTGGACACAGATGTTTTCCCGACCCTTGAGTGAGCTGGCCGAACTCCAGGACGAACTGGTCACAGAACTTGCCGGGCATCTCGGCGTCCAGGTGCAACGGCTGGAAATGGAGCGCGCCCTGAAAAAGCCGGGCGACTGGACGGCCTGGGAAGCAGTGGCCCGGTCCATCTCCTATTTCTCGCGGTTTGACGCCGAGAGCCAAAGGCTGGGGGCCTTGGAGGCCCGCCGGGCCGTGGCCCTGGCACCGGACTATGGCCTTGCCCACGCCAACCTCGCCCATGTGCTGTCGGCGATTTTCACCCAGACCCTGGATGAGGCCCTGGCCGACGAAACCCGCGCGACGGTTGAGCGCGCCCTGACGCTCGATCCGGGGAACCCCACGGTGCTTTGGAAGTCGGCGCGGGCCTTGGTGAGTATCGGTCTGGCAGGCCCGGCCATGCCGCTGGTGGAGCGCTCCATCGCCCTGATGCCCTTCAACGCCATCGCCCATGGCACGCTTTCCATGTGCTTGGTACACTTTGCTCGGCCACGGGAAGCCTTGGCGGCCTTCGATGAGGAGGCCCGCCTGGCACCGCGCGGGCTGGGGCAGTTCTTCATTCTCAGTATGCGCGCCCAAGCCCATCTCATGTTGGCGGAATACGAGCTGGCCCTGAGGGTTGCCGAGGCCTCCCTCGCCGAGTTTGCCTATTTCTCATCGTTGATATCCAAGGCGATCAGCCTTGCCGCCCTGGGCCGCAGGGCTGAGGCGCAGGAGGCTGTGAGGGCCTGCCGTAAACTCGGCCTCGAATTGGTGAAACCAGACCTCTGGGAAGAGGGGGGGCGCCGGCTCTATCCGCCGGAAGGTTTCGCCCTGATGGCACCCGGATTCGCCCTCTATCGCGAAATCTGGAACGCGACGCCCGAGGGCAGCGCGCCATAGCGCCCGTCCTCTTCGACGGTCAGGGTCTCGCTTCAAGTGTGTAGAGCGCGACAGGCGCTTCAATGGGCACAGTCAACCCGGTCATCCCGGTAAGGCGAAGCCTTGTCCGGAACCCATAGGCGCGGGGCAAGCCGGATGGATCGGTGACTATCGGTCCCGGCCTTCCGCCTACGGCGCAAACCAGGATGACACCAGGGGAGCGAGAAGAATTGTTCTCTCGAATTGGCAACATTGCTCCTTCAACATGGGTATGAAGGTGTCAACAATTGCACCGTAGCCGTAATTCCCCCTCAGGTCCCCGCAGAGAGCTTCAGCCCCGCCGACCGCACCATCGCCATCAGGGTCGACAGGGTCGGGTTTCCGTCCGGACCGGTGGCGCGATAGATGGCTTCCCGGCTGATCCCCGCGTCACGGGCCATCTGGCTCACCCCCTTGGCCCGGGCAATCATCCCCAGCGCGGCGGTGACAATCTTCGCGTCGCCGCTGCCCAGCGCCTCGGCCAGCAGTTCGGCCTGGGCCTGTGGCGTGTCGAGCGCGTCGGCTGCGTCGAATGGGAGGGTCTTCAGGGCCATCGTCAGTCCTCAAATCGATCCGCCAGAGCCCTGGCGCGGTTGATGTCCTGGCCCTGGCTACTCTTGTCACCGCCACACAACAGGATGACTATGATGTCACCCCTGCGCAGGAAGTAGACCCGGTAGCCTGGACCTTGATCGATCCGCAGCTCGCTGAGCCCGCCACCGTGCGCCTTGGCATCACCAAACAGGCCAACCTGAAGGCGTGCGATCCGCTGTCTAATGCGTTTGGCAGCCACGGCGTCCCGGAGCGAAGTAAGCCATTGGGCGAACTCCTCCGTCTGTCGGACGTCGATCATCGCCAACCATACCCATAGATGGCGTAAAATGTCAACTATAGTACACAAATTACGGTGACGGTGTATTCAATTGATCGCGTCGGCTCGCGACACGCTGGAAGACAACGAAATTGAATGCACTGTCACCGTATTTATCATGTGGCAGCACCTCAGGGCGGCAATCCCATTGACCATCACCTGTCGAAGGGCGTCATACTTCAGGTCGTTTTAGGCCTCTATCCGACAGGAGATTGACCATGACTGAGCGCCTGGTCACAGGTGGCTGCCATTGCGGAGCGATCGGCTTTGAAGCCCAAGGCGAGCCGGTCTTCCACGCCCTATGCCATTGCCGGGACTGTCGGCGGCACGCAGGCGCGCCCATGGTGGGGTGGGCCATGTACCCGGCGGCGACCGTAAGGGTCACGCGAGGCCAGCCGAAGCTCTACGAGTCCTCAAGCCAAGGGCGGCGGCAATTTTGCGGCGCTTGTGGCACCGGCCTCTTCTATTCCAACGATGCCATCCTGCCCGGCATGATCGACATCCAAAGCGCCACCTTTGACGATCTGGGCGCGGTGCCAGCCCAGGTGCACATCCAGGTCGCTGAACGCATCGGCTGGATGGAACACGCCCACGAACTGCCCACCTTCGCGCGCTACCCGCCGCCATGAGCCGTCTCCCCTCGAGAGATCCGGGAATTACGGAATTACAGGAATTACGGTGACGGGAATTACGGTGACGGTGCATTCAATTGATCGCGTCGGCTCGCGACACGTTGGAAGACAATGCAATTGAATGCACTGTCACCGTGTTTCCGGCCCGGGCAATGTGGGAGCTATTGCACTGTCGCCGTAACGACTCCCCCCTGAATTGACTTCCCCCAAACCGTTCCTAAGACTCTCGAAAATGTCAGCGTATGCGCCGATCCTTTTATTGGGACTTCGCAACTGGGGAGTGGGGATGAAACGCGTTGGTTTGGCTGTTGGTTTCGTGTTTCTGGCACTCGTAGCATCTGAATGGTTCGCGAACTCGGCGTTTGCCGAGACGCCAAAACCCCCTCCTTTGACCTCAATTCAAGAGGACGACGCGGTCCCGGAAATCGCTAAGTACAAAAGGCTCTACGAGCGCGTGACAGCGAGCGACTGGCAGCCTGCAGTGACGGTCACAGCTTCCGTGGGGAACGGAAAATCGAAGCGCTATCCAAAAGCCGACTTCTTTTGCAAACAGATCAAGAGCACGGCTGACATCCAATTTGCCGCCAAGCCCAAGCCCGGCACCCTTAACTTCGCGTCTGCGCGGATCACCAGCATTGATTGCGCTTCTCAGCCTGGCGCGGCGCGCATGACTGGGGTGTTTGTCTGGAACAACGGCGAAGTCTGGGTCGGCGAAATTTCATTTACGGACCAGGAGTTTCATAAAACAGTGGGTTTTACCCAGGCCCTCGATAAATCGATCCGAGTATACCGGGCATCGTCACAAGGTGCCGAACTCGTTGCCGTTGCCGGAGCGCAGGGCGCTACGCTTTTGGCGACCGGTGGCGACAAACTCTTCGGGTTTGACCGGTTTGTGGTCTCAGCTGACAGTTACTACAGCGTTCCCCACGCCAAAGTGCGGGCGCGCTTGATCATCCCGAGTATGGGATACCTTGAAGGCCGATCTTCGTCTCTTTTTGCTGAAGCATTTCGCGTTGGAGCTTACAAGCTATCGTACCCAAATGCAGGGTATGGAGCATTCTATGCCCCTGATGACGGCTTCAGGATTATCGGCCCTATTTGGAACGAGGGTCAAGCATATGATCCACACAGTCCATCATCCGTAAAGTATGCAGAGCCAGATCAGCCGGAAGGCCAAAAGCCCGAAACGTTGGCCGTAGAATTGGCAATTTTTTGCGCAGATGGATGTTCGGGCATTGGGCGTGGAGGTTGGTTCCCTACCAAAAATTACTTCTACATGGCTTCCTGCGCGAAAGGTATTCCCCGTGAGTGCGACCCCATCCGGATTGAAACGAGAATTCAGACGATTTTGGGTCCTCCTGGTTCGTATGAGTACAAAGGAGTCGTCGATCTAACCAAGGCGCCGGATCTCTCAAAAATGCTATCCCCAAAATGGGGGGTCAATGTTGTGCCAGAGCCACTGACGTTTGCGCAGCATTTTCAAAAGATCGACCAACCCGCACCCTCCCAGGAACAACTCCGACAGGCCCAGGCAAGAAGGGACCGCCATTTCCAGACGAGACTGGAGGCGGTCGAAGCGTATTGGGCCGAGGACGACAAACGGCGGATTGATTTCCTTGACGCCAAAGCGAAGGAATATAGTCGCGCATATGCGCAATCGCAGGCGGATTTGCTGGCAGAGCGCCAAGCCGAGGCGCGCAAGCAAGCCGCGACCGCTGCAGCGATTATGGGTGCGTTTGCGGATTTGAGTCGGTCGGCAATCGGTGCAGCAGAAGACCTCAATCAATCGCGTGCGCTCGTTGACCGCACGAACGCCGCATCCGCTGGCGGCGGAAAAGGCAGCTATACGCCCTATGTTGCACCGCCATTGACGGCAGAGCAGCGGCAGTTGCTGGCCTCCAAATGGGGGCGTAGCGGCGGGAAGAGTGTAGCTGCTGCGGGTTCGAGGCAGGGTTCTGCCGGAAGGTCCGTTAGCGGATCAAACTCTGCAAGTGAAGCCGAATCACCCAAGCGCATGACGCAAGAGGAAGCTGAGGCGATCATGACAAGTAGAACTTTCGTCACAGAAGATGGCAGCACGTTTGTGACGAATGGTGCTTTCGTTCAGCTTGAAACTTTGGCCAGTGATCGGTTCTGGTCTCTGTTCATGGTGCCCCTGAGCGACATGGAAGTTACCTCCTTCAGGCTGGGGTCAACCATTGGTGATGAGCAGCAATGGAACATGCAGGGCAGAGGCGTTTGCACACACTACCTGGATATGCGGCCTACATCAGCGGGTATAGAAAAAACCATAGACCCAAAGACAGGCAAACCTTGGCTTGTTGTTGAGCCGTGCACTTGGAATTTTGCTAACAATGGAACACCCCGCGATGCCTATATCTTGTCGACCAATAGCGTATTGAAGGGATGGTCGCCTAAGTAGAAATACAGTGACATTGCACTCATTGACGCCGCCCCACCGTGATGGACGGACCCCCGGAAATGAGACAGGGAAAATAGTGACAGCTCTCACGCAAGGAGCGCCGACGACCAAGACAGGCCTGCCCACCTTGCACCCCCCGCCCCGCCGCGCGATCCTGCGCCCTCAACCGGGAGCGTCGCCATGGATCCATTCACCCACCCCTGGGCGCATCTGAGCGTCACCCGTGACGGGGCGGTGGCGCAGGTGGTGTTGAACCGGCCCGCCGCCCGCAATGCCCTCAACACCGCCTTGATGGGGGAACTCACCGAGTTTGCCCGGGCGGTGCGCCGCCGCACCGATCTGACCGTGGTCATCCTCACCGGCGGCCCAGGCTACTTCTCCGCTGGCGCCGATCTGGCCAGCCTGGGGGAGCGCACCCGCCCGACCCTGATGGAGACCCGGGAGGCGGTGATGGCGGGACCCGACATGTGCGAGGCCTGGGAGGCCATCGAGGCGGTGACCCTCGTGGCCCTGGAGGGCTATTGCATCGGCGGCGGCTGTGCCTTGGCGCTGGCCTGCGACTTCCGGATCATGGGGCAGGGCACCTATCTGCGCCGTAAGCGCGGCTTTTCCCCCACCTTCTCAGAGCGTCGCTGATCGCTGAGGGTGTCTGGCCGTTGGTCTGGGGGCTTAAGAGATCTGATGATGCGGGGTGATGATGTGCTGATGATGCCAGCGGCGCATCGGGTCGAGGTCT
>JANPAO010000607.1:0-3105 GCA_031429955.1 Phenylobacterium sp.
CGCAGCCGAAATTGTCACCGGCCACCAGGACCCCGGCGCTCTTGAACTCCGGGCGGTTGAGCACGAAGTCGGGCTTTTCCCGGCCCTGCTCGTCAAAGCGGAAGTCGTAGAACAGCCCCTTGCCCAGACCCTCGCGCTCGACGGTCTTGAGGAACTGTTTGGGGATGATCTGGTCGGTGTCGATATTGGCCATGGCCAGGGGGGCTATGCGGGCATCGAGGGTGGTGAAGGCTTTCATTCAGGTGGCGTTCTGCTGGATGAGGATGGTGGGCACCGCGCCGGCCACATTGCGGGCGGTGAAAACCCGGGTGCCGGGCTTGCGGCCGGTGCGGACCTCCGAGACCTCAAAGCCGGCGGCGGCAATGCGGGCCTGGGCGGCGTCGGCATCGGTGACCCGCCAGGCCAGGCCGCCGAAGCGGTCGGGTGCGTCGCTGACCGGGGTCTTGAGGCTGGACGCCATCTCCACCACGGCGGTGCCACAGCGGAAGAACATCTGGCGCACGCCCCACTGGGCATTGGCGCGATCCAGCCGCAAATCGAGGCCGAGCTTGGCCCCATAGAGGGCGATCGCCCGGTCGGGGTTGAAGGTGCTGATCACCACATGGTCCAGCTCGCTGACGGCGGCAGCCTCGCCGCCGGGGGCCGGCGACAGGGGCCAGGGCTCGCCGCTGCGGGGCGGGTCCACCAGCAGGATATTCAGGCCGCCGGTGTCGGCGGCCGAAAGGGCGCTGGTGGTCCAATAGCGCTTGGCACCATCATCATGGGTCGAGCGGGTGGGGCCTGGGACACTGCCGTTCAGGCCCCGGCGCTCGGCCAGCTTCTGGGCTGCGGCCACATCGGCGACGGTGAAGGCGACCGCCCAAATCCCCTCGCCGTGCTGCGCCAAGTGCTGGGCGATGGTGGCCCCAAAGGCCCCTTCCCCGTGGGGGGTAATGATGTCCAGCGCCATGTTGGGCAGTTGGAACCAGGCGTGGCGGGCGCCGCCGTCGCCACCGATCCAGTTGGGCTCGCGGCCCAGCAGGGCGCTATAGGCCGCCACCGACGCGTCCAGGTCGGTCACCGCCAGGGCGATGTGGTCCAGGCCCGTGATCATGGCAGGAACTCCCGGACGTCGGCGATGTGGCCGGCGATGGCGCAGGCCACGGCCATGGCCGGGCTCATCAGGTGGGTGCGGCCGCCGCGACCCTGCCGCCCCTCGAAATTGCGATTGGAGGTAGACGCGCAGCGTTCCCCCGGCGCCAGGCGGTCGGGATTCATGCCTAAGCACATGGAGCAGCCCGGCTCGCGCCAGTCAAAACCCACAGCCTTGAAGATGGCGTCCAGGCCCTCGGCCTCGGCCTGTTCCTTCACCAGGCCCGAGCCCGGCACCACCATGGCCCGTACATGGGGTGCCACCAGGCGGCCGTTCAGGAAGGCATGCTGGGCGACCACGGCAGCGGCGCGCAGGTCCTCGATGCGGCTGTTGGTGCAGGAGCCGATGAAGACCACGTCGATCCGGGCCTGCGTGATCGGCTGGCCCGCAGTCAGGCCCATATAGTCCAGGGCCCGCTCGGCCGACGCGCGCTTGTCGGGGGTGGCAAAACTGTCGGGGGCGGGCACCACGCCGGTGACGGCGATGACGTCCTCGGGACTGGTGCCCCAGGTGAGGGTCGGGGCGATGTCGGCGGCGTGCAGCACCACCTCCCGGTCGAACACCGCGTCGGTATCGGAGGCGAAGGTCTTCCAGTGGGCCAGCGCCATCTCCCACGCAGCCCCCTTGGGTGCGGCCGGGCGGCCCATGATGTAGTCGAAGGTGGTCTGGTCCGGCGCCACCAGGCCCGCCCGCGCGCCGGCCTCAATGGCCAGGTTGCAGAGGGTCATGCGGCCTTCCATGGAGAGGCTGCGAATGGCCTCGCCAGCATATTCGATCACCGACCCGGTGCCGCCGGCCGTGCCGATGGCCCCGACGATGGCCAGGGCAAAGTCCTTGGCACCGATGCCCGGCCCTGGGGTGCCGTTGACGGTCACCCGCAGGTTCTTGGACTTTTTCTGGCGCAGGGTCTGGGTGGCCAGCACATGCTCCACCTCCGAGGTGCCGATGCCCTGGGCCAGAGCTCCGAAGGCCCCGTGGGTGGAGGTGTGACTGTCGCCGCAGACGATAGTCATGCCGGGCTGGGTGCGGCCCTGTTCAGGCCCCACCACATGGACGATCCCGTTGCGAATATCCCCCATGGGAAAGAACTCGATCCCGGCGTCCTTGACGTTGCGCTCCAGGGTCTGGAGTTGCAGCCGCGCCTCTTCGTCGGCCACGGCCCCGACGCCCAGATGCTGGCCTTGCGTGGGCACATTGTGGTCGGCCACCGCCAGGGTGCGGTCGGGGCGGCGCACCGGGCGACCGGCAGCTCTCAGCCCAGCAAAGGCCTGGGGCGTGGTCACCTCATGGATCAGGTGCAGGTCGATATAGAGGATGGCCTCGCCGTCTTGCTCCGCAACGACGTGGGCGTCCCAGATCTTGTCATAAAGGGTCTTGCGCGACATGGGCGGCATCTAGGATCGCCGCCCCCCTGAAGTCCAGTGTGGGACCAGGATTTCTCGGCGAGCCTGGCAGTTGCAGGGGCCCGGTGTCCAAACGAAATTGCGGATATCGGGAACTGGGTTATTCCTGGGTGCATGAGCGAACCGACCTGGGATCTCTATCAGAGCCTGCACGCCGTGATGCAGGCCGGCAGTCTGTCGGCGGCGTCGCGGGCGCGGGGCCTGACCCAGCCCACCATCGGCCGCCACATCGAGGCCCTGGAGCAGCAGCTTGGGGCCCCGCTGTTCCTGCGAAGTCCCCGCGGCCTGACCCCCACCGACCTGGCCATCAGCCTCAAGGCCCACCTGGAGGAGATGAACGCCGCCGCCGCCGCGGCTCTGCGCGACGCCTCCGGCTCGGCCGACAGTGAGACCGGCGCGGTGCGGATCGCCGCCAGCCTGATCGTCGGGGTCGAGGTGCTGCCGAGTATCTTGGCGGGCTTCATGGAGCAGCACCCCAACATCCAGATCGAACTGGTGCTCTCCAACAAACTGGAGGACCTGTCGCGTCGCGATGCCGATATCGCCGTGCGGATGGCCAGGCCCACCCAG
>JANPAO010000608.1:0-2602 GCA_031429955.1 Phenylobacterium sp.
TGCGACGGCTGCTCACCAACCTGCTGGAGAACGCGGTGAAGTTCGGCGATCGCGCCCGGGCTCGGGTCTATCAGGACGCGGCCAACGCCTATGTTGAGATCGAGGACGACGGCCCCGGCATCCCGCCAGAGGACGTGGAGCGGGTGTTTGAGCCCTTCTATCGTCGTGAACCCTCCCGCAGTCGACAGACGGGAGGCATAGGCCTGGGTCTCGCCGTCGTGCGCTCTGTGGCGCGCGGGCACGGCGGCGATGTGGTGATGATCAACCGGCAGGGCGGCGGGCTGACCGCGCGGGTTCAGCTTCCGCTCTAGGCTTTGTTGCCAGCCCGCAAGAACTGTGGGTCCAATTGAAATTGCCGCGTAATACCGACGTGATCTCCAAGGGTCAGGTCGCAGACCTTACCACCCCCTGGAGCCGCCCATTGACCCCCAACCCGACCCGCGCCCGCCTTTCTCGCCCCGCGATGATCGGCTTGGCGGCACTGGCTGTCATCATCCTGGCCCTGGTGGCCCTGCGTGTGACGCGCAAAGAGGTGCCCAAGGATCCCTATCGGACCGCCGCGCTGGAACAGGGGGCCATCACCAAGTCGGTGTCGGCGTCCGGGACTCTCGAGGCCCTGGTGACGGTAGAGGTGGGCTCGCAGATCTCGGGCCAGATCCGCAAGGTGCTGGTGGATTTCAATGACGTGGTAAAGGCCGGGCAGGTCCTGGCCGTCCTGGATCCCCAGACCTACGAGTCGCGCGTGGCCCAAGGCCAGGCCGACATCGCCGCCGGCACCGCCGCCCTGCAGCAGGCCCAGGCCCAGGCCGCCAATGCCCAGGCCGATTTCAATCGCAAGAAAACCCTGGTGGCCAGAGGGGTCTATTCTCCCGCCGTTCTCGACCAATCCCAGGCCAGCTATCGCGTGGCCCTGGCCAGTGTGGAGGCGGCCCGGGCACGGGTCGGCCAGAGCCAGGCGGCGCTGCGCAGCACCCGGGTGGATCTGTCGCGCACGGTGGTGGTGGCTCCCATCGCCGGGGTGATCGTCGACCGCAAGATCGAGCCCGGCCAGACCGTGGCCGCCAGCTTCCAGGCCCCGGTGCTGTTTCGCATCGCCCAGGACCTGTCCAAGGTGCGGGTGAAGATTTCCGTTGATGAGGCCGACATTGGCCAGGTTCGCGAGGGCCAGGCTGTCCGGTTCACCGTGGATGCCTTTCCCGACGAGAGCTTTCGCGGAACCGTCAGTCAGGTCCGCAAACAGCCGGTCACCGAGCAAAACGTGGTGGCCTATACCGTGATGGCCGTGGCCGATAACCCGCGCGGGTCCCTGCTGCCCGGAATGACCGCCAATGCCGACATCATCCTGGAGCAGCGGCCCAATGTGCTGAAGGCCCCGGCAGCGGCCCTGAGGTGGCAGCCGATCAGCGCCAATGCGCCGGCCCGTGGCGGCTTTGGCCCGCCTGGCATGGGCGGGCCACCGCGTCCTCAGGGCGGTGGCATGGGCGGAGCGCGTCTGGTGGCGCAGTTGGACCTGGACGCCAGTCAGCAGAAGGCCTGGGCGCCCATTGAGGTGGACCTGCGCAGCAAGATGGCCGCGGCATTTGCCAGTGCCGGCGGTGATCGCGCCGCGATGCGCGAGACCGTTCGACGCAACACCACCGAGGCCATGGCGCGGCTGGAGCCGGTGCTGAGGCCCGATCAGAAGGAAAAACTGCGCGCCCTGCTGGCCACCCTGGGCCAGGGTCGGGCCGGCGGCATGGCCGGTGGGGTGCTCTTTGTGCTGCGCGACGACAAGCCCACCCCGGTGCCCGTTCGTGTCGGGGCCACCGACGGCACCTTCACCGAGATCAGAGCCCAGGATCTGAAGGCCGGCGACCAGGTGATCACCGGAGGTGGACCCAAGGCCAAGGTCCAGATCGGGCCGCCCATGGGCGGCAGCGGCCGACCCCGGACGTGATGTGAACCGATGATTGAGATCCAGGACCTGCGAAAGGTCTATGTCATGGGCGAGGAGGAGGTGGCGGCCCTGGCGGGAGTCAGCCTCTCCATCGCACGCGGCGAGAACGTCGCCATCATCGGACCGTCAGGCTCTGGCAAGTCGTCCCTGATGAACATCCTGGGGGGGCTGGATCGCCCGACCTCAGGCTCCTACCGCTTTGACGGCGAGGACCTCCGCGAGTTTGGCGACGATGAGTTGGCGAGCTTTCGGCGACGCCGGATCGGTTTTGTCTTTCAGTCGTTCCAACTGCTGCCGCGCCTGACGGCGATGCAGAACGTCGAACTGCCCATGGTCTATGCTGGCATTGAGCCCAAGGCCCGTCGAGACCGGGCGGCCGAGATCCTGGACCGGGTCGGGCTGGCAAGTCGCAAGGGTCATCGGCCCACCCAACTGTCCGGTGGGCAGCAGCAGCGGGTGGCCATCGCCCGCGCCCTGGCCAATTCGCCAGACCTGCTGCTGGCCGACGAGCCGACAGGTGCCCTCGACACCCAGACGGGCCAGGAGGTCCTGGCCCTGTTCCAGCAGTTGAACCGCGAGGGTCTGACCCTGATCCTGGTGACCCACGACCGGGATGTGGCGGCGGCCCCCGTGGGTTTGTCGGCCAGCAGCAGGTCGGGTGAATTG
>JANPAO010000609.1:0-3541 GCA_031429955.1 Phenylobacterium sp.
TCTCGATTGCCAAGGTTGGGGTCGAGAGTTCGAATCTCTTCGCCCGCTCCAGAAATTCGAACGACCCGCAGGCCCGGCGTACCTCCCCATCCGGGGGAAGGGACGGCGACCCGGAACCGGGCCCTGAACTAGGAACTTTGAGACCGCATGTTCGAACCTAAAGGCATGAAGCACGGCGACCGCCAGGCGACCTCCGCCGCGGCCAAGAAGGCGCTGCTGGAACGCTTCAAGCCCAAGCCCACCGTCATCGATCCCAATATCGAGGCCCGCAAGGCGGCGGCTGCCGCGGAGCTGGAATCCGTCCGTGCCGCCCGCAACGCCGAGCGCGAAGCCAAGCGCGCCGCCGCCGCCGAGCTCGAGCGCCTGCGCATCGAGGACGAGGCCATCACCCAGGAAGCCCGCGACCTGGACCTCCGTGCCCGCCAAAAAGAAGCCCGCGACCTGCGCTACGCCGCCCGCAAGCAGAAGCGGAAGTAGGCGACAAGTCTCTTCCCGTCGGCCGGCGAGGTTTGCGCCGGCGCCGACCCATGTCACCCTGCCCCTAACCGACGCAGCGTCGCGCCGGAGGAAATTTGGGAGACACCATGCAACCGCACTATGAAGTCGCTATCGTCACCGTCCTGGCCCTTCTGGTCTATTTCTGGATGGGCCTGCGGGTCGGAGGGGCCCGCCGGGTATCGGGCATTTCAGCACCGGCCATGCACGGGGATGCGCATTTGGAGCGTAACATCCGTGTGCACTATAATACCTTGGAATGGCTGCCGATCTTCCTGGCCGGACTCTGGCTGTTTGCCGTCTATTGGGATGACCGTATCGCTGCAGCCCTTGGCCTGGTCTGGATCGTCGGGCGGATCATCTATGCCCTGGGCTACGTCGCCGACCCCGGCAAGCGCAGCGCCGGCTTCCTGATTCAGTTTGTGGCCTCCATGGCCCTGTTGCTGGGCGCGCTCGGCAAGGTGGTCTGGGCCCTGGTCCAGAGCGGCACCTTGACCGCTACCTGAAGAGCAGCCACGCCTGCCAGATCGAGAGACCCGTCACCAGGGCGCCCACCATCCAGGTGAGCGCCCGAAGGGGCAGGACCTTGGTGGCCCAGCCGGCCACGGGGGCGGCCAAGACCCCGCCGATGATCAAGCCTACCACTGACCACAGGTGCTCGGTCAGGCCCGTAGTTTCCCAGTGACCGGTCACCAGGGCGGTGAGGAAGGCCACGGAGACCGCAACGGCCATGAAGAATTCCGCCGTATTGGTGGTGCCGATGGCCTGGCGTGGATCGGCCCCGCCCCCCAGCAGGGTTGAGGTCACGACCGGGCCCCAGCCCCCGCCGCCGACCGCGTCAAAGAAACCGCCGGTCAAGCCGAGCGGGAAGGGCAGACGCCAGGAAAACAGCTTGGGTCGCGACTGACGCCAGGCGCGGTACAGGATCACCAGGCCCATCAACCCGAGCCAACCCACCACATAGGGCTTGATCACGTCGCCATCTATGGAAGTCAGGACATAGGTGCCAGCCACGCCGCCCAGGACACCACCGGCGGCCAGCAGTACCAGCAGTCGCCACCCGACGTTGCGATGGTAGATGTGGCTGATGGCCGACGCCGCGCCGGTAAAGACCTTGGCCGCATGGACACTGGCCGAGGCATTGGCGGGGGTGACTCCCAGGGCCAGGAGGACCGTGGAGCAGATGACCCCATAGGCCATGCCCAGGGCTCCATCCACCAGCTGGGCGGCAAAGCCCACAGCGATAAACAGCCAGATATCTGATGTCATAGGCTCACCCCTTGTCAGGATCGGTGTCGGCGAACTTCACAAGATGGGCAACGCCGATTACCTCGACACAGCCTCAGCTTTTCTCAGCCCCCGGCCTTCATGACCAGTCTGCCCGTCGATCCCGCCCGCTACGCAGCCTTCTTGGCGGTGATGGCGGTGATGGCGATCACGCCAGGGCCGGCCAACGTGTTTGCCATCGCCCTTGGCGCTGCCCGAGGCCGCCGCGCCGCCCTTGTGGCGGTTGTCGGGATGAACTGTGCCACCCTGGTCTGGTTCGGGCTCGCCGCCCTTGGCCTGGGAGCCGCGGTCCTGGCGTTTCGGCAGGTCTTCCACCTGATTGCCTATGCGGGGGCAGCCTATGTGGCCTGGCTGGGGCTCAAGAGCCTGTTGGCTGCCTTTGGTGATCCTGGCCTGGGGCAGGCAGAGATCACGGTCCCGAGGGGCGGCCACGCCTGGCGCGACGGCTTCATGGTGCAGATCTCCAACCCCAAGGCCGTCCTGTTCTTCACCGCCGTCCTGCCGCCGTTCCTGGACCCGGGCAGGCCCCTGCCCCCGCAACTCCTGGCCTTTGCCTGTGCCACCCTGACCTTCGATGTGCTCGCCATGAGCGCCTATGGCCTGGGGGGTGCGGCTCTGGCGCGACGGATGGATGAGCCCCGGTTCCGACGAGGCTTCCAAGTGGCGGTCGGCCTGCTGCTGATGTCGGCGGCGATCCTGATGGTCTTGCGCCACTGAAGGGGGTTCGAGCCCAGGCCTTGGCCGGCGCCAAATTAAGGCCCATGTTTCCCACCACTCATGTGCAATTCAATCGCTGGGCGGCCCTGTCATGACAACCCGATCCCTCGCCCTTGTCGCCAGCCTGGCCTTGCTGACCGCGCTCTCGGCCTGCGCCACTGCCACGCCCTATCAGCCGCTGGTTCGGGGCCAGGCGATCTCCGGAGGCTTCTCCGAGGCGCGCCTGGAGTCAGACCGCTTCCGGGTCAGCTTCGCCGGCAATGCCCTGACCTCCCGCGAGACGGTGGAAAACTACCTGCTCTATCGGGCCGCCGAGCTGACCCTGGCGCAGGGCTACGACACCTTTGCGGTGGTGGAACGCCAGACCGACCGCGATGTCCGCACCTATGTGGAGCCAGATCCGCTCTCCCGCCACGGCCCCTATGAACTCTGGCGGCCCTATTGGCGCTATTTCGGGGCCGGCTACGGCTGGCGCGGCTGGGACCCCTTCTATGGCGATCCCTTCTGGGCCGACCGCATGGATGTGCGCACGGTGGAGAAGTTCGAGGCCACCGCCGAGATTGTCCTGCGCAAGGGCCCCAAGGCCACGGGCGACACCAAGGTCTTCGACGCCCGCGAGGTGGTCGCCAATCTCGACCCGAAGCTCCTGCGCCCTAACCCCTAACCCGCTTGTCGCGCTTGGCCGCGACCCGCAGGCGCAGGGCGTTGAGCTTGATGAAGCCCGAGGCGTCATTGTGGTCATAGGCCACCTTACCCTCCTCGAAGGTCACCAGGTCCTGGTCATAGAGGGAATAGGGGCTGGTTCGGCCGATGATGCTGACATTGCCCTTGTAGAGCTTGACGGTCACCTGGCCGGTGACCATGGCCTGGCTGTGGTCGATGGCGGCCTGCAGCATCTCCCGCTCTGGCGTGAACCAGAAACCATTATAGATCAGCTCGGCATAGCGGGGCATCAGCTCGTCCTTCAGGTGCATGGACCCGCGGTCGAGGGTGATGGACTCGATGCCCCGGTGAGCGGCCAGCAGGACGGTGCCGCCGGGGG
>JANPAO010000610.1:0-2658 GCA_031429955.1 Phenylobacterium sp.
GCAACCTCACCGGCGTCTAAAACGCCTTGTCTTCCCTCCAGGCTACCGACGTACGGAATCGGGGGCCGTTTCAGGCTACCCTGCGGGCAATCCCGAATCAGGAGACCCCATGGCCCGCGACGGTGCCGTCTATGTCTGCCAGACCTGCGGCGCCACCCAGACAAAGTGGGCGGGCCAGTGTCCGGCCTGCCTGTCGTGGAACGCCCTGGTGGAGGAGGTGCAGAGCCGCCCCCCCGGCGCGCTCGCCCCCAGCCGCTCCAGCGCCCGTGGCAAGGGCCTGCCCTTCCAGGGCCTGCAGGAACACACCCCTGCCCCGCCCCGGATCCAGACCGGGGTCGCCGAGTTCGACCGGGTCTGCGGCGGCGGCGTGGTGCCCGGCTCCGCCATCCTGGTGGGCGGCGACCCCGGGGTGGGCAAGTCCACCCTGCTGCTCCAGGTGGCCGCCTTCGCGGCCCGGCGCGGCGCGGCCTGCGCCTACATCTCCGGCGAGGAGGCCGTCGAGCAGGTCCGCAGCCGCGCCCAGCGCATGGGCCTGGCCGACGCCCCGGTCCGGCTGGCCGCCGAGACCTCCCTGCGCGACATCGTCGAGGGGCTGAAGCGCGACCGCTTCGACCTGGTGGTGATCGACTCCATCCAGACCCTCTGGAGCGACGCCCATGAGGCCGGCCCCGGCTCCGTCACCCAGGTCCGCGCCGCCACCGGCGAGCTGGTGCGCCTGGCCAAGAAGCAAGGGGTCGCTGTCATCCTGGTGGGCCATGTCACCAAGGAAGGCACCATCGCTGGCCCCCGGGTGATCGAGCATATGGTGGACGCCGTCCTGGCCTTCGAGGGCGAGCGCGGCTACCCGTTCCGCATCCTGCGCGGGGTCAAGAACCGCTTCGGGGCCACCGACGAGATCGGGGTTTTCGAGATGGGAGACGCCGGGCTGGCTGAGGTGAAGAACCCCTCGGCCCTGTTCCTCGACACCTCCGGAGAGCGGGCGGCCGGGGCGGCTGTCTTCGCCGGGATCGAGGGCTCGCGGCCTGTCCTGGTGGAGTTCCAGGCCCTGGTGGCGCCCTCCGCCTATGGTACCCCGCGACGGGCGGTGGTGGGCTGGGACACCGGTCGACTGGCCATGGTGCTGGCGGTGCTGGAGGCCCGCTGTGGCCTGGCCCTGGGCAATCGCGATGTCTACCTGAACGTCGCCGGGGGGCTCCGGATCAGTGAGCCCGCCGCCGACCTGGCCGCCGCCGCCGCCCTGGCCTCCTCGGCCCTGGACGTCGCCCTGCCCCAGGACTGTGTGGTGTTTGGCGAGGTCAGTCTGTCGGGGGATGTGCGCCCCGTCAGCCGCATGGACTCCCGCCTCAAGGAGGCCGCTAAGCTTGGATTCAAAAGGGCTTTCGGGCCTGCCGACGTCGATGGCGGGCCCCTGAAAATGACCGGCGTGGCCCGCCTGGGCGATGCCATTCGCCGCATCGGTGACGGAGATTGGGACTGATGCCCTGGTTCGATATCGCGGTCCTCACCATCCTGCTGACCTCCGGCGGCATCGGCTTCTATCAGGGGGCGGCCCGCGAGATGGTGGCCGTGCTGTCCTTCCTGATCGCCGCCGTCGTGGCGGTGGCAAGCCTGCGGTTCACCGGTCCCCTGGGCCGCAACCTGATCGACCCCGACTGGGCGGGAACCGCCGCAGCGGCCGTGGCGAGCTTTGTGCTGGTCTATGGCCTCGTGCGGCTGACCGGGGCTGGCATCGCTCGCCGGATCCAGGAGGCCGAGATCCTGGGCCTACTGGACCGCACGGTCGGCCTGGGCTTTGGCCTGATCAGGGCCTTTGTCATGCTGGGGGCTTTCAACCTGGCCTTCAACGCCGCCACCCCTGTTGAGCTTAAGCCCAAGTGGATGACCCAAGCGGTCTTCTACCCCATGACCTTCGCCGCCGGTCAGGTCCTGAAGGCTTTTGCCCCCAAGGGCCTGGACATGGCCAACCGCCTGAAGCCCGCCGTCACCGAGGCCGTTCGTGACAGTTCGGCCAAGGCTCCGCGTGACTCTGGTGACAGTCGCGGCTATGACGCCGGCGATCGCGGCGGTATCGATGATCTCGTGGAGAAGACCAGATGACCCAGGCTCTGGATCGATGGCATCAGACTCCCCGCGATCCGGATGACGATGCCCCCCGCCTTGAGTGCGGCGTGTTCGGGGTCTTCGACACCCATGAAGCCTCCGTCCTGACCGCCCTTGGCCTTCATGCCCTTCAGCATCGTGGCCAGGAAGCCTGCGGCATCGTCAGCTTCGATGGTCAGGGTTTCCACACCGAACGCCATATGGGCTATGTCGGCGACGCCTTTGCGGGCAACGATCTCACCAGCCGGCTGCCCGGCCAATCGGCCATCGGCCACACCCGATACTCCACCGCCGGCGGCAGCTTTATCCGCAATGTCCAGCCGATGTTCGCAGACCTGGATCAGGGCGGCGTGGCCATCGCCCACAATGGCAACCTCACCAACTTCCTGACCCTGCGCCAGCAACTGGTGGCCGATGGCAGCATCTTCCAGTCCACCTCCGACTCCGAAGTCATCCTGCATCTGCTAGCCCGCTCGCGCCGCACCAAGCTGGTGGATCGGTTCATCGACGTATTGAGCCAGATCGAGGGTGGCTATGCCCTTGTGGCCCTAACCAACA
>JANPAO010000611.1:0-4705 GCA_031429955.1 Phenylobacterium sp.
CAGCTTGCCGATCTCGGTGGGCATGGTGGCGGAGAAGAACAGGTTCTGCCGTTCCTTGGGCAGGTACTTCACGATGCGGCGGATGGGCAGGATGAAGCCCATGTCCAGCATCTGGTCGGCTTCATCGAGAACGAAGATCTCGACGCCGCCCAGGGTGATGGTCTTCTCGCCCAGGTGGTCGATCAGGCGGCCAGGGGTGGCCACCAGCACGTCGACGCCGCCGGCCAGGGCGCGCATCTGGCCGCCATACTTCACGCCGCCAAAGACGACGGCGACCGAAACGCCCAGGTGCTTGCCATAGGTCTTGAAGCTCTCGCCGATCTGGGTGGCGAGTTCGCGGGTGGGGGACAGGACCAGCACCCGGCAGCCGCGGCGGGGCGCAGGCTTCCGGTCGGCGGCCAGGCGATGCAGGATCGGCAGGGCGAAGGCGGCGGTCTTGCCGGTGCCGGTCTGGGCGATGCCCAGCAGGTCCTTGCCGGTCATGACGCCGGGAATGGCCTGGGTCTGGATCGGGGTGGGGGTGGTGTAGCCTTCGTCGGCCAGGGCCTTCAACAGGGGTTGGGCGAGGCCAAAGTCGGTGAACTTGGTCAAAACAGGTGTATCTTTCACATATGCGCCGATGGCGGCCGCTCACCAGGGGCGAGGGTCGCGAGGACGCGGGTCATTTGTGGAAAGCCCCCGCGTGGCGGGGCGATCTATGCGATCTCTTTCGGCGCTCGACAGGCTGGGACCTTCGTAAATCCCATCACGCGGCTGGAGCGCCATAGCGCGGCAAATGCTGCAGCGCGGGGCTCATATGGGCCGCAACCCCTTGCAAGTCAAGCAAAAGCGGCAGGGTCGTTCGCAGGTGCGGCATGGGCTCCGCATCAAGGTACTCCACCTGAACGTCTTCCTCGGGCTTGTCCCGAGGACCCATGATCTCCGTGTTCCAGCAAGGATCAACAACGGCACCGTCCCACCTATCCCCCAACGCGGAGATCATGGATCGTCGGGACAAGCCCAACGATGACGTGCAGGGTATGGGACAAGCGGGAGCATCTGGGAGAAGGCGCCTCACCTACCGCCGCGCCACCACCCCGGGGTCCTCCCCCGCACCGTAGGGCCGCATCTCGAAGCTCAGGCTGTGGTGGCCGGTGGCGATCTGGTAGCGGGCCAGGGTGTCGGGTCCGCAGCTGGCGGTGCCCAGGCCCCGCTGGCGGACGTCGAGGTTCACCAGGGTCTCGGGTCGGGGCACCAGGTCGGTGGTGTGGGTGGCGGCAAACAGGTCGGCGGGCGCAAAGTGGCTGGCCGATCCCTCGCAGGGCTCATCGGCCACCAAGACCAGGCCGGCGCCGGGACCCTCCAGCGCCATCCACCTTAAGTCAGTCTTGTTGCCGTGTTCCTGGGGCAGGACATAGGGGACGTACTGGTCGCTGACGGTGCTGGCAAACCGTCCGATCCACCCGGCGGCCTTGCGGTCCACATAGGTTTCGCCGGGCCCGCGCCCGAACCAGGTCAGGGTCTCAAACCCCTCCGGCAGGGTCAGGGTGACCCCCAGGCGCGGCAGGTCTGGCTGGGCCACCTCGAAGCCATGGGTCACGGCGATCACGCCGTCGGGGGTGATCACGTAGCTCTGGTGGTGGATCACGGCCTGGGCCAGGGTCGCGCCCGCATAGGACTGGGCGATGGTGACCGTGACCGCGCCGTCGGTCTCCACCGCCGTCATGGCAGGTGGGGCGGCGGCCAGCTTGTCCAGGCCAGCCGCCAGCCAGCGCCCCAGGGGCTTGGCGTCCTGGTTGGTCCAGCCCTTGATCCCGTCATTGTCGGTGGCCCCGCGCCAGACCTGCAGTCGCGGCCCGGCCAGGATCAGCGGATGGTTGCGCCAGACATAGCTCACCAGGACCCCGCCCTCGAAGGCCAGCTCGAACCCCTCGCCCGAGACGGTAATCTGCTCGCTGTCCTGAGTCAGTTGCAGGGTCCCCGAGCGGGCTGACGGTGTCGTGGCCTCGGCGACCGGAAGCTGGACCGGCAGTTGGACCCAGGCCACCTCGTGCCCGGCCTCAGCCCACGGCGTGGTCGCTGCCAGGGCAAAGCTCACCCGCAGGAAGGCCTCCTGGCCTGCCGCCATCCGGGGACGGGGCAGGTTCAGGTCCAGGGTCTCGCTAGTACCGGGGGCGGTGGTCAGCCGGGGCAGATCGCCGTTGGCCACCGCCAGCCCATCAACCTCCAGGCACCAGGTTCCGGCCAGGTCGGCCAGGGTCGTGAAGTGGCGCTTGTTGGTGATCCTCAGTCGTTCCCCGTCCCAGGCCACCCCCACGGGCTGGGCCAGGGTCTTGAACTCCCAGAGTGCGGGGTGCGGCACCCGGTCGGCGCCGATGATCCCGTCGCAGCAGAAATTCAGGTCATTGGGGGTGTCGCCGAAGTCGCCGCCATAGGCCATGAAGGGGCGGCCGTCGGCGGTGGTCTGGGCGATGCCGTGGTCGACCCATTCCCAGATGAAGCCGCCCTGCAGGCCACGGTGGCTTTCGAACGCCGCCCAATAGTCGCTGAGCGAGCCGTTGGAATTGCCCATGGCGTGGGAATATTCGCACAGGATCATCGGCCGCCGGTCGGCGGGATCATCGGCCTTGGCCCAGGTGATGATGTTCTCGATGGGCGGATACATCGGGCAGACGATGTCGCTGGCCATGGCCCCCGGTGCCCCGCCGGCCTTCAGGCCACCGGCGGCGACGATGTGCTGCAGGGCCGCACTGGGGTCCCAGCCCCAGATGGCCCCCTCATAGTGCAGGGGCCGCGAGGGGTCGAACTGCCGGATCCAGCCGGCCATGGCGTCATGGTTGGGGCCATAGCCGCTCTCATTGCCCAGGGACCACAGGATGATGCTGGGGTGGTTCTTGTCGCGCTCCACCATTCGTAGGCCCCGGTCCAGGAACGGCCCGGCATAGCGCGGGTCGCGGCAGATCCCGTGTAGGAAGTCGTGGCTCTCGATATTGGCCTCGTCCACCAGATAGAGGCCGTACTCGTCGCAGAGGTCGTACCAGGTCTCGCTGTTGGGATAGTGGCTGGTGCGCACGGCATTGACGTTGAACGCCTTCATCAGCAACACGTCGGCCAGCATGTCGTCGCGGGTCAGGGCCTTGCCGCGCACCGGATGGTGCTCATGGCGGTTCATGCCGGCGATCAGCACCGGCTTGCCATTGATCAGCAGTTCGCGGTCCCCGATCTCCACCCGCCGGAAGCCCACCCGCACCGAGGTGGCCTCAACGGCCGGGCCGTCGCCGCGATGCAGGCTGACCACCAGGGTGTAGAGGTTGGGCGTTTCCGATGACCAGAGCCGGGGGGCGGGTATACCGGTTTCCAGCCTCACCTGACCCAGGGCCGGCCGATAGGGGCTGTGGCCCTTAACCGCCGACCAGACCTTCTTGCGCAGGGGCCTGGCGAGGACCGGGACCTCGCCGTCATAGAGTTGGGCCTCCACCACCCAGCCGTCGTCCGGCTCGCCGGAGAACCCCAGCTTGACGGTGACCCCCAGGGTCCCGGTGACATAGTCGTCCTCCAGACCGGCCACGGCGAAGACATCGGCCAGGTGGGTCGGGGCGGTGGAATAGAGGCTCACATCGCGGTGGATGCCCCCCATCCACCACTGGTCCTGATCCTCGATGTAGGAGGCGTCGGACCACTTCACGACGGCGCAGGCCAGCAGGTTGTCGCCGCCCGGCCGCACAAAGGCGGTGACATCGAAGTCCTGGGGCAGGCGACTGTCCTTGCCCATCCCCACCGCCTGGCCGTTCACCCAGACATAGAGCACGCTCTCGGCGGCCCCCACCTGCAGCACGATCCGTCGCCCATCCCAGTCGGCGGGAACCGCGAAGTGCGTGCGGTAGAGACCCGTCAGGTTCTCATCGGGCACATTGGGGGCGGCCAGGGCGAAGGGCATCTGGACATTGGTGTAGTGGGGCCGGTCATGGCCATGCATCGTCCAGTTGGAGGGCACCGGCAGCCGGTCCCAGTCGGCGTCGTCAAAGGCCTCAGTGACGAAGTCGGCGGGAATCGCCTCCGGGCGCGCGACCAACCGGAAGGCCCAGTCGCCGTTCAGGGAGGTGACAAAGGGCGAGGGGCCCCGGGCCAGGGCGCTGACAACATCACCATAGGGGGTAAAGGTGGCCCGCGCCGGCAGTCGGCCCAGGGACAGGGTTTCCGGATGCGTCCAGGTCCGGACCGCGCCTTGGATCAGCAGTTCCATGAAAGTCTCAGCCTAGAGTTCGAGGCGATAGATGCGAGTCGCCGTGCCGGAAAACAGGGCGGTCTTTTCGTCCGCTGAGGCCCCCTTGGCCAGGACCTTGAAGGCGTTCCACAGCACGTCGTAGTCACAACTGCCGATATCGACCGGGAAGTTGCTTTCGAACATGGCGCGGTCGGGGCCGAAGGACTCGATGCAGGTTTCGATATAGGGCTTCCACTCCGCCGCCAGGGCCTCTGAGGAGGCCGGCGGGTCGGACATGAAGGAGGCAAAGCCCGGGAACACCATGGCCAGGCCCCCCAGCTTCACCGCCACATTGGGCAGGGCCGCCAGCGCCTGGATGTTCTGCTTCCAAATCCCAAACCGCTCGCCGCGCTTGCCGACATAGCTGGCAATGCCCAGCGGCGTGCCGACGTGATCGAGGATGATCTGGGTACCCGGGAAGGCGCGAGCCAAGTCAATTAGGTCAGGAAGCTGCGGCTCCAG
>JANPAO010000612.1:0-1960 GCA_031429955.1 Phenylobacterium sp.
ACCTTCGGCGACTCCTACCTCAAGCACCTGGAAGTGCTGGGCAATGTCGGCATGACCCGGATCGATCCCGTGATGTTCGAGGGTCGCGAGATCATTCCGCTCCAGTTCCTGAAGGCCCTGCTGCCGGAGCCCTCGACCCTGGGGGCGGTGACCCGCGGCAAGACCAATATCGGCATCATCGCCACCGGCCGGAAGGGCGGCGAGCAAAAGACGGTCTATGTGCTCAACATCTGCGACCATGAGGCCGCCTATGCCGAGACCGGCAACCAGGCGGTCAGCTACACCACCGGCGTCCCGGCCATGATCGGGGCGGCCCTGATGTTGACGGGGCAGTGGCAGGGTGCGGGTGTCTTCAATATCGAGCAGCTCGATCCCGACCCGTTCATGGACATGCTGGGCCGCCACGGCCTGCCCTGGCAGGTCAAGGACCTGGCGGCACCCCTGGCGTTCTGAACCCCATGGAAACCCAGGCCGGCGGTCCCGGTACCTTTGCGGGCTTTGACCTTTCCCGTGTCCCCTCCCCCTGCTTCGTGGTGGATGAGGTGGCGATTGCTGGCAATCTGGCCATCCTCAGGGACGTGGCCGATCGCTCAGGTGCCAAGGTGTTGCTGGCCCTCAAGGCCTTTTCCATGTGGGCCCTGGCCGATCTGATGGGGACCTATCTGCATGGGGTCTGCGCCTCGGGCCTGTGGGAGGCCAGGCTGGCTCGGGAACACTATGGCGGCGAGCTGACCACCTATTGTCCGGCCTATCGCCGCCAGGATCTGGCCGAGCTCCTGGCGCTCTCCGACACCGTGATCTTCAATTCCCCGGCCCAGATCGCAAGGTTCGCGCCCGAGATCGCTCAGGCCCGGGCCAAGGGCCAGGTGTTCGACATCGGCCTGCGTCTCAACCCGGAGAACAGCCAGGCCGAAGTGGCCAAGTACGATCCCTGCCAGGCCGGCTCACGGCTGGGCTTCCCGGTGTCCCAGCTTCGTCCCGAGCACCTTGTGGGGGTGGACGGCCTGCACATCCATGCCCTGTGCGAGCAGGGGTTCGAGCCCCTGAGCCGCATCTGGCAGGACCTGGAGCCCAAGCTGGCGTCGTTAATGCCCCAGCTGAAATGGCTGAATCTCGGCGGCGGCCACCACATCACCCGCGCCGACTACAATCGCGACGCCCTGGTGGCGCTGCTGACCCAGATCTCTCAGCGGCACGGGCTGCAGGTCTATCTCGAGCCCGGCGAGGCCATCGCCCTGGATGCCGGCATCCTGGTGGGTGAGATCCTCGACACCTTGGACAACGGTCTGCCGGTGGCCATCACCGACATCTCCGCCACCTGCCACATGCCCGATGTCATTGAGGCCCCCTATCGGCCAGCGATGCTTGGGGAGGCTGGCACAGGCACCACCGTCCGGTTGGGCGGACCCTCCTGCCTGGCCGGCGACATCATCGGCGACTATGTCTTTGAGACACCCCCGGCCCCGGGCGACCGCATCGCCTTCCTCGACCAGGCCCACTATTCCATGGTCAAGACCAACACCTTCAACGGTGTACCCCTGCCCGCCATTGCCCTCTGGAACAGCCAAACCGACGCCCTGCGCCTAGTCCGGCAGTTTGACTATGCCGACTTTCGAGATCGGTTGTCGTGAGCCCACGGTCAGGCGCGCGCCGCCGCTTTGGCTGAAGACGACGCCCACCCCCCTAGCCTCGCCCCCCAGTGGCGGACTAGACTCCGCCCATGTCCAAATCCGACGACGACCTCGACAATCTGCAACAGGCCCAATTGGCCTTGGTCCACACCCAGCAGCGCGCCCTGGAGAGCGGCGAGAAGGTGTTGATCATCTTTGAGGGCCGGGACGCGGCGGGCAAGGACGGCACCATCCGGCGGGTGATCGAGCATCTCTCGGTGCGGGCCACCCGGGTGGTGGCCCTACCCAAGCCCACCGACCGCGAGCGCAGCCAATGGTACTTCCAACGC
>JANPAO010000613.1:0-2048 GCA_031429955.1 Phenylobacterium sp.
CGGATGTACCCGACCCTGAAGTACGCGCTCGGCCATGGCCGGGCCTGCTCCCGCGTGACGGTGGCAGGGGAGGCGACGCCAGTGGTCCATTTGCTGGCAGCCTGATGAGCGAGACCGACGCCTTCGAAGCCGAGCGCCCACGCCTTTCGCGCCTGGCCTATCGCATGCTGGGCTCGGTGTCGGAGGCGCAGGATGTGGTGCAGGACGCTTGGCTGCGGTGGTCACGGGCCGGTGAGGGCGTCATCGACCCTGCGGCCTGGTTGGTGCGCACCACAAGCCGCCTCTGCATCGACCGGCTGCGGGCGGCCAAGACCGAGCGGGCGACCTATCGCGGTCCCTGGTTGCCCGAGCCCTTGATCGAGGAGTTGACGGTGGACCCTGTGGAGCGGGCCGAAGAGGTTTCTGTGGCCTTCCTGCTGGCCTTGGAGCGCCTATCGCCCTTGGAGCGAGCGGTCTTCCTGCTGCACGACGTTTTCGACGAGGACTATGCCGAGGTTGCGCAGACCCTGGGCAAGACCGAGCCTGCCGTTCGCCAACTGGCCAGTCGCGCTCGCACCCACATCAGGGAGTCCAAGCCGCGCTTCACGGTCAGTCAGGCCGAGGCCGCCAAACTCGCGACAGCCTTCATGGCTGCGATGGTGCAAGGCGACATGACAGCGCTGTCGGCGGTGCTGGCGGAGGACGCCGTCATGGTCACTGACGGAGGCGGCAGGCGCAAAGCGGCCTTGCGTGCCCTGATCGGGCGAGACGACATTGTTCACCTGCTGGAGGGTCTCGCCTGGCGCGGGAATGAACGCTCATCGATTAGCCTCCGCTCGGTGCGGATTAATGGCTATCCCGGTCTGATACTGATCCGGGAGGATGGACCGATGACCGTGGCCTTCCAGCCGGGTGACGATGGCAAGCTGGCGGGGATCTATATGGTGCGCAATCCCGACAAGCTGGGGCATCTGGACGCCTAGTGGGCGAGAGCCGACTGGCCCGCCGCAGTTCCCAGCAGCGCCTCGGGCGAAACAGGCGTAATCCCCGGCCGGGCCGGTAGGACGTCCGGGGTCTGGATGTCGTGTGCCAGTCCCAGCCAGCCCAGGACCTGGATGAAGCGGAAGCCGATATCAGCCTGGCCGGGATAGAGGCCGTGCCGCGCCGAACCGGGGAAGGCGTGATGGTTGTTGTGCCAGCTCTCGCCCATGGTCGGGATAGCGGCCCAGGGCAGGTCGTGGGCCTGGACCCCCGCATCGTCCACCAGCCAGCTCTGTGGCCCCTCGCTGTGGCACAGGCGGCCGACGTACCAGTGCATGGTGTTGCAGGCGAAGATGCGCACGAACACGCCCCAGACCACGAAGCTCCAGCCGCCCAGGGCGAAAAGGCCGAGTGCGATGGGGATCTGGTGCAGCATCCAGGTCCGTTCCAGGAAGCGGTAGAACGGGTCATGGGCGATCTCCGGTCCCGGGTCAAAGGCAGGCGGGCTGTCGAGGTCCAGCCGGCAGTGCAGGTTCCACCACCCGTCCCCCAAGACACCGCGCCCGTGCCGCAGGAAGTCATGGCAATCGGGTTGGCGTTGGGCCCAGTCCCGCAAGTCGTGGATGCGGATCGTCCATAGCGGCCCGCCCATGCCGACCGCCGCGCCGAACCAAACCAGGGTCCGCTCTACGCTCTTGGGACACTTGAAGCTGCGGTGGATAAGCCGGCGATGATACCCCACCGAATGGCCCGCACAGAGGACGGCGGCGCTGACTACCAGAAAGGCGGCGAACCCACCCCAGGTGAAGACCAGCGGACCCAAAACCAAGGCTCCGGCCATCATCGACCCGTTCCACAGCGACCGAACTGGAGACCATCGGACGACGCCATCCTTGGGATTGGACCCCGGCAGCAGCCGGACGGAGTTGACCTTGAAGGGGTCGTAGGGTTCCTCGCCAGGGACCATCACCGTTCTCCGTTTAGCTAATTCGTAAATTACCTAAATCATTGCTCGTCGAGGATCAAGTGATTAGCTAACGACCTAATTATTCGGGAACCCCTCCGTGCAACGCGTGTTCGAAGCCCTG
>JANPAO010000614.1:0-3315 GCA_031429955.1 Phenylobacterium sp.
TCCCACCCAGACGGCTCGCACCCTGCTGGGTGGGAACCGCCAGGGTCGTTCGTCGGGTGATGATCTTAAAGTCGGCGCCCCGCAGTTTCAGGGTCACGACCCGTCCTGCGACCTCACCGGCGCGGGCCTGGCGTGCGACCTTTTCGGCCAGAAATGGCAGTTGATCTTCGAGGTCAGTCCTCGCGGTCAGATCCTGGTGAAAGGTAGTTTCAGCGCTGATCGACTTGCGGACCTGTTCGGGGTTTACGCTTCGGACATCCCGCCCAAGCGCCAGGGCGTGCAGCCTCAGGCCGCTGGCGCCAAACCGTGTGGCGAGATCTTTTGGGTCGGCGCGCGCGATGTCGCCCACGGTGACAAGGTTGGCGTTCTGCAGGCTGGCCACCATGGCGGGCCCGACCCCGGGCAGAATGCCGACCGGGCGGGGGGCCAGAAATGCTTGCGCCTCCGCCGCTCCGATCATCGAGAACCCACGGGGTTTGTCCAGGTCCGAGGCGATCTTCGCCAGGAACTTGTTGGCCGCCAGACCGATGGAGACGGTAATGCCCACCTGGATCTCGATGTCAGCCTGTAGCCGCGCCAGGGTTTGCGCGGCGCTGGCCCCATGCAGCCTCTGGGTTCCTGATAGGTCCATCCAAGCCTCGTCCAGGGATAGGGGCTGAACCAGGGGCGTCAAGTCGGCCATCATCGCCATGATCCGCCGGCTCTCGGTGCGGTACTTGGCGAAGTCGGGCTTGATGACGACGGCCTGGGGGCAGGCCTTCAGCGCCTTGAACATCGGCATGGCTGACCGCACGCCCGAAATCCGGGCGATATAGCAGCAGGTGGTCACCACGCCCCGCTGCCCGCCGCCGACGATCACCGGCAGATCCCGCAATTCCGGGCGGTCCCTCTTCTCCACCGAGGCATAGAAGGCGTCGCAGTCCATATGGGCGATGGATAGCTGCTCCAGCTCGTCATGGCTGACAATGCGGGGTGAGCCGCAGGCGGCGCAGCGGCGCTCAAAGTCGCCGTGTCGATAGCAGTCGCGGCAGAGCGAGCTCACCCGCGGGTCTCCTTTGGCCACAACCAGGCGGCACCGCGGACGCCCGAGGAATCTCCATGCATGGCCCGGCGGACGGGGGTGGTGAAGGTGTCGGAGAAGACATACCGGCCGATCGCCCCGGTCAGGGGTGCATAGAGGTCGTCGAGGTTGGAGAGACCGCCGCCCAGGACGATGACATCGGGATCGAGGATGTCGCACACAACAGCTAGGCCCCGTGCCAGCCTGTCCAGATGCCGGCTGAGCGCCGCGGCCGCCAGTTGATCTCCCGACCGCGCTGCCGCGACGATGGCCTGAACTTTCCATCCTGTCCCGTGATCGCGCGAGAGGCCGGTCCCTGATACGTACAGTTCCAGGCAATTGCGACGACCACACCAGCAGGTGGGGCCGGGATACTCTGACGCATAAGGCCAGGGCAGGGGCATGTGGCCCCATTCGCCGGCAAAGGCATTGCGTCCCGTGATGATCTGGCGATCCACGGCCACCCCGCCACCACAACCCGTCCCCAGGATGGCGGCAAACACCACCCGGCCATCTGCTCCAGCCCCGTCCACCGCTTCAGAGAGGGCAAGGCAGTTGGCGTCATTGGCGTAGCGAACCGGGCGCTCAAGCACTCGCGACAGGTCGTCCGGGAAGGGGCGGCCGTTCAGTTCGGTGGAATTGGCCCCGCGCATCAGGTTTCCGACCGGTGAAACGGAACCGGGGCCACCGACCCCGATGCATCTGGCCTTGGCTCCCGCCTGTAACTCCGCTTCCAGCACCAGATCGCGAACGGCCTGAAGGTTCGCCTCATAGGCCCGAGGCGTGGTGGCGCGCACCCGGGCGACGAAGGCACCCTGGTCGTCCAGGGCCGCGACCTCGATCTTGGTGCCGCCAAAGTCCACGCCGATGCGGATCATGCCGACCTAGATACCTGATTTGTTCCTCAAGCGATGGCGTCTTCTATCGCCAGGCGCAGCACGTCCCAGTCGTCGATCCGGGTGTGCAGGTCGGGTCGAGCCGGGGCCATGGCGCGCAGGCGCGGATCGGCCACGTGCTGGAAGCGCGTGACGGCCGGTGCCGACTCCGCCACCGAATCCAGGTTGGAGATCAGGTCATCAATGAATACCGAGGGGCCTGTGGTCTGGCTCGCCAGCTTGGCGGTCACAGGACCCTTCGGACCGGTGTTGAGGATCAGGGGGTAGTCCATACCGTGCCGCCCCAGCCAGCGCGCTCGAGCCAGTCGGGCGGGCCCGGGCGCATTGGTCAAGATCACCACCTCGGCGCGGGCCGACAGTTCGGCTAGCGCCTGCGCACCGCCTGGCGTCGGCACCATGTCGCCGCAGCCATAGCGAAAAAAGTCGTCGAAGTGCGCCCGACCCTGGTCAATCTCCAGGTGTTCCACCTCACCGGGCCGATAGATGTTCTGAAACAGGGCAAACTTGTCGATGCGAAACTCAAGACCTCGGCCTTCGAGAAAAGCGCCAAAGCCCTGCATGAACAGGCCCAAAACCTCGTCGACGTCGACGATGAGCAAGGGACGACGGGTGTCGATGCCCAGATCGGTGAGGCGAGGGGCGTGGAAGATGTCGGCCAAGGGGTCTCGAATGCGACTAACGCGAGTTTAAGGATATCCGTGGGATCAAGGGGCTCAAGGTGATGTCGGTTCCCGATTCGCCAGACCTAAGGATCGTCGGACGAAAATGGCCAAGAAGGTCCTCATCGTCGAGGATAACGAGCTCAACATGAAGCTGTTTCATGATTTGCTCGATGCCCAAGGCTACGAAACCCTGCAGACCCGAGAGGGACTCCAGGCCCTGGCGCTCGCCCGTGAGCATCGTCCAGACCTGATTCTCATGGACATCCAGCTTCCCGAAATCTCGGGTCTGGAGGTGACCAAGTGGCTCAAGGAGGACGATGATCTGGCGCACATACCGGTGGTGGCGGTGACCGCCTTCGCCATGAAGGGGGATGAAGAGCGGATCCGCGAAGGCGGTTGCGAGGCCTACATCTCCAAGCCTATTTCGGTGTCGCACTTCCTCGACACCATCCGTCGCCTGTTGGAATAGCCGCCATGACCGCGCGCATCCTGGTTGTTGATGACATCGAGGCCAATGTCCGCCTCCTCGAGGCCAAGCTTACGGCTGAGTACTACGAGGTCCTGGTGGCCTATGACGGCCCGACGGCCCTGGCCATGGCTGCCAAGGAAAAGCCCGACATCGTCCTGCTGGACGTGATGATGCCCGGCATGGATGGGTTTCAGGTTTGCCGCAGACTGAAGGATGACCCCGAGACCC
>JANPAO010000615.1:0-9277 GCA_031429955.1 Phenylobacterium sp.
CTCCTGACCAGGAGGATCGGAGCGCAGCGCGAAGACGCAATCTGTCAGAACGGCCTCTTCGACCGTGGCCAGTATGAGCTTCGAGTCTGACGGCTGGCCCACCCGAGGCAACAGCACGACCTGACCCTCCAGCACGCGCGAAAGTGGCGAAACCGACAAGGCCGGTTTGAGCAGCCGTCCACCGCGGATATCCGTCGTATGGATGCAGGGCAAGTCTCCCGGGCGGGTTCGAGCATCACCGACTGATAGACAACCTCTCATGACTTCGGCACCGTAACTCTTCATCAGAACTGGTTTTGCCGCCAGAGGACGGGGGCGAGCAAAAGTCAGTAGTTTGCTTCGCAGCCTAATGCGGATTATCACCACAGAGACTGAGCAGCCTGCGAAGGCATTGCGGTTCATTTCTCCGATCTGTTGAACATCGTAGTCGGTGCGAAGAGCATTCAGAAGGTCCGCGTCCCTCTCACTGGTCATGCAGGACGCCGGAACGATCGCTAGGGCCTCGCCAGCGCGGGCCAGGAACTCCAGCGACCTTGCCACAAAGGTCAAGGCTTTGCTTCCACGATAGGGGTCGCCTCTGAGTGTAACCCGATAGAGGCGATTACCTCGGCAGGTGAAGGGCGGGTTCAGCAGCACTACGTCGCAGCGACCCCGGATTTTGCTCATTGAGTTGGGCGTCTCATCGTCGCTCAGGAAATCATGGAGAGCCGTACTCGGGGTCGATGCCAAACCCGTCACTGCCTTAAGAGCGTCCGGATCAATGTCGGAGCCGAACAGTCGCGCGGACGACCAACGGCCCTGCGCTGCACGAAGCAAGGCACCGTCACCAACGGCGAAATCCGCCACGAGCCCAGCTTTGCGAGTCTTGGCCGAGCCGACCAGAAGTGCGGCCAGCGCCGGTGGCGTGTAGAACCGGTCCGTCACGCTGCCCTCGCCCGGCGATCCAGGGGCAAGAACTCGGATAGGCCATACACCAAACAACGTTCCGCACCGCGTGTTCGGCCTACGCTCCGCTTTACGTGGTCGTAGATGATCTCAACCCGGTCGGGGTTCGCTACCGCGAATAGAATCGCGCCTAGCGCATGGGGCTTCGTGCCGATTAGCCCGATCTTCAGTTGATCGTTCGGGAATCGTTCGGCCAAGTCTTCAAGAGCATAATAGAGTCCGAAGGGACAATTGGACCGCGCGAATCTAAGATTCCGCGCTGCCCGATATTTTTCCAACGGCTGGGCATTGCCGATATAGGCGTCGAAAGGGTACTGGGGCCTAAATCCGGGCACACCGATGATAGGAAACACTTTTCCCTCGGCTGGCTGGATCTCGTTCAGCATATGGTCGAATCTAACCCCTTCGAACCCGAGAAGGGCGACGAAACAGGCGTCGCCTTCTGCCGCATCTGTCAGGGTCGCGAATAGCGGGATGGGCGCGATACCCTCGATGCGTTCGCTTAGATCAAAGAGTTCACCACTGTCAGGGCCGGGCACCACACTATAGGTTGCCGGCTCAAGATATATCGCACGAGTCTGAACGTCCGCCTCAAGGCAGACGCGGATAAGCGGTGCCCAGATCGAATGGCTGAGGCCGGTAATGTCGATATAGAGAGGCGCGCCCTGGAGCGTTCCGATGAAGTCTTCCACGCGGCTCCGCCGGCGGACGAAGACGTGCTCAAAGCCGGGCCGATCAGTTTCGAAGGAAAATCCATCCTGTCCTCGGATTTCGACGAAGGTGATGTCCGGACGGCGCCTCATCAGATCGACCGCGAACTCACTTCGCGGCTCGGAAGTAACGCCGTATAGATAGATCGAGCCGGTTTCTGGCGCGAAATCGGTTACGTCCTGGAACTCTCGAGTGAAAAGGGGCCGGTCACTGAGGGCCATTGTAGTGTCCCTCAAAAAGCACCAACTGCTCCGGCAACGGATAGTCGTCGTCGACACGATTTTGAGCCCGGAGAATCTGTCGGATGGCGGTCCGAGGCTCCCGAACCAGCCCCAAGAATTGCGTCGGACTGAGCCGCAACTTCCTTTTGCGTCGGTGGCTGAAGTTGAAGAATGCCGAGTAGACTGGATGGACCGCGTAATCGTAAGCCTTAAGGTCCAATTCCGAACGTTTGTTGGCGACGGATCTGACGAGAACTAGGTGCATAACGGCTGCCGTTACAAGCGGCTTTGCGTCACCCATTGGCGGGTTCTCGGTGAACGTGAACTGAGTTAGCTCGGGCGTATGCCCTTCAGGGTGGCTGGCAAGCACTTCGAATACTCTGCCCAATCCCAGTAACAGTTTAGTAAGTTGCGCGCCGTGCACAGAAAGACCCTCAAGTTCAGCTAGGTTCTTACGCCCCACGGTGATCGCTGCGCGAGTTTGAAGCTCGGGCGCGATCGGCGCGCCGACTTGGCCTCCGTCCTGATTGTGAAACTGGAGGGCTTGTCCAACCAGTTCGAGAATGTAGCGGATGTTGTTGCCCGCCATACTCGTGTAGGTGCGCCAGCCAGCGTAGAATTTCCTCACGCCCGGCTTCTTTGCCCTGAGAGTGAAAAGAAGCGGGACTTTGTAGTTATTCAGCCGCTCGGTCCAACGGACGGGGTAGGATTGGCGCTCCGCGAAAGTTTCATCTATGGGTACATTTTGGGACCTTGACCAAAAGTCGACAAGATAGAGGTCAAGTGGAGGTATCGATCGGGCGACTTCGCTCCAGCGAGGGCATTGCTGATCGATGGCCTCACAAATAATTTCGACGTGTTCGCCGATGCCCAGTTTCCTGGCCTCATCTTCAATCGTAACGCTTGGCAAAACGTCGGCGATCTCGCCCCCGGCCGGAAAACCGGGCAGGTCCTTTGCTCGCAGGCTGCAGACCTCGGCCGCGAACTTCACGAAAGGCTCGCCGTCGAGTCGTTGCTCGATATCGATCTTCTCGTAGTCGGCGGGGCTGACCAACTGCTCATTGGCGTTCAGGGTGTTCTTGATGCGCCAACCCATCTCCTTCACGCCGATCTTGAAGGTGTAGTGCGGGCCGCAATGCTTGATGAGCGTGTTCAAGATTTCCTGCTGATAGTCTAACAAGTTCTCGAACTCGTCGACGATGAAGAACAGCGCCTTCCCACTGAACGCCTGAAGACTGAGGACCGCTTCACACAATTCATCTACGGGTTGTCCCTGCATCGAAAGGTTTGGCAGGGCCTCGGGGTCCAGATTGTTCAAATAGCCTTCAAACCGCCGCTGCCCCTTCTTGATGGCCCGGCCCAGCGCGCCCTGCTCCTCCGTAGAATCAAGATGGAGCATCTCGGAGATGTCTCGGCAGGTCTCCGCGTCAAGCCGCGCCGTGTCTCGCGCCTTGCTATCGTACCAGTTGAGGAAGTCCACGACCTGTCCACACATGACAAGGTTCAAATAATGGGCGTAGAGTCTGCGCCAGGCTGCGTCGGAGAGTTCCTCACCTTTGAAGGCGGTCACCCGGTTTGTGTTAACTCGGTTGTAGAAGCCATAATATGGCCAGTTAGGAACCGCAGCGTCATCGTAGCCGCCGAGCGCATACCTCCCCTCGTAGGACAGGCATTTTAGAACTGTGGTCTTACCTGTGCCACGCCCGCCTGCGAGCACGCACGGACGAGCCGTCTCAAGCTCAGGATAGTAGGCGGGCTTAGTGAAAAGCTCGAAGAGATTGCTCAACCATTCGGCGCGGTAGATGCCGAAAGTATCCGAATAGGGCGGTGCCTCGTCGGGCGCTCCAGGCTCGGCCATTAGGTTCGTCTCACCAGCGATTTCCAGCCATTCCTGTGAGAGTGGAATATCGGCAGTGAGGCGTCGGGAGTAGAGTGCTCAAACGCAAGGCCAAGGCCGAGCTTATGAAAGCCTTCCCAGTCCTGCTCTCCGCCGCTATCTTCGCCGTAGCCGAGCTTTCCGGACACGATCCTCACGAAGGCTTGAATCTCACCAAGGAGCACAGGGGACGACCAGAGCGTGGAATCGCCACCAACCAGAGTGTGTGCACGCGGAATAACATTGCCGCACGCCACAGTGACCTCGGGCGCTTCAGCAGCAATTCGGCCTAGCCCCGACTCCGTAGTCATGAGGTTGCAGTAGTAGACGTTGGACCGTGAGGCGAGAACGCTTTTGAAGGCCGGCAGACTCTCCGACGGGTAGGTACGTTTCCAAGTCGTCAGAAATTGTTCCCCGGACCCGACAAAATCGTCAACGAAGATGACAGGCCCGGCGTGGCCAGCTCCGATTCTACGTACCGCTTCGGCGGGTGAGCACATCTGAGCTTCATCGATCCCAAGCAGCTGCCGTGCCTTGCGAATAAAGATCTGACCGCTGTCTGCAGGATGCGGGTTTTCACCTTGGACCCAGGTAAGCAATGCGGAGTCTACAAAACTTGCCCAGTCCTGTTTCGCATCCCTGAAGGTCTTCCACTGCGACGCCGTCGAACTGGAGAGCGTCTGAAACGCGGACATGTAAAGTTGGTCGACCAAGGGATCGGCATAGAAGGTGAACCGTCGCAAAAGCTCTGCCGCGAGCGGCCGCTCTGCCGCATCGAAGTTGCTCATCCATCCATGCGGGTCGATCTTGTCCGTCCGCCAAGCGTGAAGGTCAATCAGGAGATTGCAGGCGGATAGGATATTGGTTTCGTTCAACCGCAGCCGCCCTGACTTGGGTTTCCGCCCGCGGGTGGAATCATACCACACTATCAATGAACCAGCGTGAGGGAAGCCTCGGCGTGTAGTTGGATGACTCAGGCTATTTCTTCGTTTCCGTTTGCGCTTTGATCACTCCGAAACGGACTCATTGAAGGTCAGCTCTGAGCCCATCTCAGAAACTCGGAGAGTCTGCTCACCGGCAGAAACCCCGATCCGCACCTTCGAGACCCTGGCCGCTCCAATCCGGGTGCCAAGCGTCAGAAACTATCCCCTAGACCCGGAGGGCTATCCACCCCCTGGCGGCTCGGTCATGCTCGCCCCCTCGGTCACCAACCAGCGTCGGAACAGGTCCAGGGCCCGGCTCTCCGACCCCGGGGCGGCCAGCAGGGCAAAGCCGCTCTGGGCCGGTACGAACCCGATGGGAGCCACCAGCCGCCCGCTGCGAACATAGTCGGCCACCAGGGGCCAGGGCATGACGGCGGTCCCCAGCCCGGCGATGGCGGCGTCCAGGGCAAAGTGCAGGTGGGCAAAGGGCTGTTCGGTGGCGGGCGGCAACTCATATCCCGCCAGGGCCGCCCAGATGGCCCACCCCTGGGGGTGGGTCTGGGCCGTCAGCCGGGGGGCACGCAGAGGGTCTGGGTACCGCGTGGCCAGGTCGGGCGACATCACCACCCCCAGATGGCTGGGCATGAAGCCCGTCACCAGGGGATCGCTCAGGCGGCTGTTGGGCACCAGCCGTACCACCGCGTCGGCGCCCCGCTGGCTGGTGGCATGGGGGGCCAGTTCGGTCAGGTGCAGGCGCAGGGTCGGATGGGCATCGGTAAACCGCGACAGCCGTGGAATCAGCCATTTCACCGAGATGCTGGCATTGACCGCGATGTGCAGATCCGAGGCACCCCCCTGAACCTGGCGCACTACCGCGGCGATCTGGTCGAAGGCGGCCATCAGGGCAGGCTGCAGGGCCAGGCCCGCCGGGGTCAGGGTCAGCCTGTGCTTGGGGCCTGTAAAGAGGCGCACGCCAAGGCTGGCCTCCAGGGCCTTCACCTGACGGCTGACCGCCGAGTGGGTGACATGCAGTTCCGCCGCCGCCAGGGTTGCCCGCCCGGTCCGGGCCATGGCCTCGAAGGCGCGCAGGGCATTGAGGGAGGGCAGGGGCACCGATGGGCTCGTCATGCCAGACACTCTTAAAGCACGGCAGGCGACAGTGGATACCGGTTCCGCCCCCCGACCTGATTGAGCACGGCGACCGAACGGCCATGTTCCTGCCTTTCTGCCCCCCAGGCGCACAGGGCGAGCGGCCCATCTGCACGAGAGATCCCACTTGCCGTCGTGCAGGCGGTTGCCATCCCGCTCTCAACCCTTCCCCCTCGATGGGGGAAGGGCAGGGTTGGGGGTGAACGCGCTGACTTGCGGGAAGGTTTAGGTGGGCTCCGCGCCTTCTTGAGACCTTCCCCGAGACCCCCTGCACTCACCCCCACCCGACCCTCCCCCATCGAGGGGGAGGGCTTTGGCGTTGTTGTCTTGTCGCGCGTTCCGAATGCCGGTTCCCTAGCTTCGGAACGCGCTGGCTGATGGCGACAGCCGCTGGTTCCCCGCCAGGGCTCCAGCGTGGCGGAAGCCTCTCGTCACCAACCCGTTCACCCGATTGCGTCGAGGTCCTCGTGGGCTTGAATTGAACCGACGGAGGTCTGCCGATATGAGGTCGAGACCTGCCGCGCCGGCTGCGCGCGTCCCGGCCTCAACGACCTTGAGCCGATCCCGGGTTTGGCCCACATTCGATGTACGAGGCACCATGACGTCTGAACCCCAGGCCACCGCCCCTGACCCCGCCCTGGCGGCCATCTTCGCCGAGGCCCAGGGCCACTATGAACAGGGTCGCCTTGCCCAGGCCGAGGTGGCGAGCCAACGCCTGCTGGACCTGCGACCCCAAAGCCCGTCAGGCCGGTTCCTGCTGGCCCAGATCTGTCTGGCCCAGGGGCGGTGGACCCAGGGTTGGCCGCTCTACGAGGCGCGCCTGGAACTCCTCGCTGCCCTGGGGCGAGCCGAGACCCCAGACCTGCCCTATCCGCGCTGGGAGGGTGAGCCCCTGGCCGGCAAGCGTCTGCTGGTCTGGACCGAGCAGGGTCTGGGGGATCAGATCCAGTTCGCCCGCTACATTCCAGCCCTCGTCAAGATGGGGGCCCAGGTGTCCATGATCGTTCCGCCTGAGCTGGTGACGCTGTTTGGCCATCTGGGTGCCGAGATCATTGCGATTCAGCCGGGGGTCAGGATCCCCATGCATGACTATTGGGTCTATCCCGGCTCCCTGGCCGGGCGTCTCGGCCTGCCGGTGCCCCGAGCCCCCTACCTGCCGTCCCATCCGCCGGCCCTCCCGGTCGGTCGGATCGGCGTTGTCTGGCAGGGCGACCCGCGCCACCCCAATGATGCCCAAAGGTCCTTTGGCCCCGGCGTCTACAAACCCCTGCTGGCCCTGGGCCTTGAGATCGTCGCCCTGGCACCCGAGCATAGCGGGGCCAAGGATCTGGAGGCCACGGCCCGGCTGATCGACAATCTCGACGCTGTGGTGACCGTCGATACCGCCGTGGCCCACCTGGCCGGCGCCATGGGGCGGCCCGTCCATCTTGCCCTGCCGTTCCTGCGCACCGACTGGCGCTGGATGCGCGACCGCCCCGACAGCCCGCTCTATCCCAGCGCGAAGCTCTATCGCCAGGGTCCCGACCTGGACTGGGACCCGGTGATCGCCGCCATAGCCGCTGCCCTGGCTGCGGAACGACATGTGGTGGTTTGAAGAGGTCGTCCGCTGGATGTGAGAAAAAAGAACATATCCCCGTGAATATGTCGGTTTCCGTCCTGAGCTGAGTGAGCCATAGGCTGGGGATGGCGCAACCCCACCCGCCCCAGACCGTGACCCTGCTGGCCCTCGCCATTCCGCGCGACCCCGCCGGTCACGCGTCAGCCAGCGTCGGCCTCCCCCTAGCGACGGTCTGGGTTCGCTCGCAGGCCCCGAGATCGGTTGTGTTTTCTGGGGTCTGGGTCATCTCCACCCGCATGAGCACCCGCCTACCACGTCCCAAGGTGCGACTTGGTCTCTCCACAGTCCATGCGGGGTCTGTCGCCACCCTCTGCCGGGTCATGTTCGCCATGACCTTCGGCCTCAATAAGGAGACCAACCCATGACCCTGCTGGACGCCAGCCTTGCCCGACCCCATAGGGACGCCTTATACGCGGCTCGCAAAATGGAGACTCCCATGGAGATTCGCGAAGGGCTTACCTTCGACGACGTTTTGCTCGAACCCGGTGCCTCCGATGTGATGCCCGGCCAGGTGGACACCTCCACCCGGTTCACGCGCGAAATCCGTCTGAACATACCGCTGGTGTCCTCGGCGATGGACACGGTCACCGAGAGCCGCCTGGCCATTGCCATGGCCCAGGCCGGCGGTCTGGGGGTGCTTCATCGCAACATGACCCCCGACGAACAGGCCGAGCAGGTTCGGGAGGTGAAGCGCTACGAAAGCGGGATGGTCATCAACCCCCTGACCATCAATCCCGACACCCCCCTCAGCGAGGTCCTGGCCATCAAGTCCCGGCGCAAGATCTCCGGGTTCCCGGTGGTGGAGCCGGGCACCGGCAAGCTGGTGGGCATCCTCACCAATCGCGACATGCGCTTCGAGGGCTCCAGCGAGATCCCCGCCAAGGCCTTGATGACCAAGGACAACCTGATCACGGTTCGCGAGGGCTGCACGCAGGATGAGGCCCGCGCCCTGCTGCGCCAGCACAAGATCGAGCGGATCATCGTGGTGGACGAGGCCTACCGCGCCGTCGGCCTGATCACCGTCAAGGACATGGAAAAAGCCCAGGCCCATCCCGTGGCCGCCAAGGACGGGCAGGGCCGGCTGCTGGTGGGCGCGGCCTCCACCGTCGGCGACGGTGGCTATGAGCGCTCCATGGCCCTGGTGGACGCCGGGGTGGATGTGGTGGTGATCGACACCGCCCACGGCCACAACGCCGACGTCGCCCGCGCCGTGGCCCGCCTCAAGCGCGAGACCAACCAGGTCCAGATCGTGGCCGGCAACGTCGCCACCTATGAAGGGGCCCGCGCCCTGATCGATGCCGGTGCCGATGCGGTCAAGGTCGGGATCGGTCCTGGCTCCATCTGCACCACCCGGACCGTCGCTGGCGTCGGCGTGCCCCAACTGACCGCCATTGCCGATGCGGTTCGGGCCGCGGCGGGCACCGATGTGCCGGTGATCGCCGACGGCGGGATCAAGTACTCCGGCGACCTGGCCAAGGCCCTGGCCATGGGTGCCCAAGTGGCCATGATGGGCTCGGCCTTTGCTGGCACCGACGAGGCCCCCGGCGAGGTGTTCCTCTACCAGGGACGGTCCTACAAGGCCTATCGCGGCATGGGGTCGCTGGGGGCCATGTCCACCGCCAATGGCTCGGCCGACCGCTACTTCCAGAAAGAGGTCTCGGCCCTGAAGCTGGTGCCCGAGGGTATTGAGGGCCAGGTGGCCTACAAGGGTCCCATCACCGCCATCCTGCACCAGATGGTGGGCGGCCTGCGGGCGGCCATGGGTTATACTGGGGCCGCTGACCTGCAAGCCTTCCGCGACAAGGCCCGGTTCATTCGGATCACCGGAGCTGGC
>JANPAO010000616.1:0-2646 GCA_031429955.1 Phenylobacterium sp.
GGATCGAGGCGATGAACCGGTGGCTGAGCGCCCACTCCAGGGCGTTGCGATAGAAGCCCACAAAGGGCTTGCGCGGGGTTGGATGGGCGGCGGGCTTCAACAGATAGGCCGCCATCAACGGGGTCAGCAATCTCGCCACCACCAGGGAGAACAGCACCGCCACGGAGACAGTCAGGCCAAATTCACGGAAGAACTGGCCGGCCATCCCCTTCATGAAGCTGACCGGCGTGAACACCACCACGATGGCCATGGTGGTCGCCACCACGGCCAGACCAATAGAGTCAGCCCCCTCTAGGGCCGCCTGGTAGGGCCTCATGCCCTGGGCCACGCGCTTTTCGATGTTCTCGATCTCGACGATGGCGTCGTCCACCAGGATACCCACCACCAGGGTCAGGCCCAGCAGGGTGACCACGTTCAGCGAGAAGCCAAACTGCTGCATGAAGAAGAAGGTTGGGATCAGCGACACGGGCATGGCAAAGGCGGTGATCAGGGTCGAACGCCAGTCGCGCAGGAACACAAACACCACCAGGGCGGCCAGGATCATGCCCTCCAGCAGGACGTTCTGGGTGGCCCGGAAGCTGGCGCGAGTCTCGTCCACCGACGAGAAGATGCGGGTGAAGGTCACCCCCTTGTGCTGGGTCTCCAGCTTGGCGAGCGCCTTGACCACCACGTCATCGACGCCGACATCGCTGGAGTCACGGGTCTTCATTACCTGGAAGCCCACCACGGGCTCACCATTGAAGCGGGCGAAGCCGCGCACCTCGCTGGCACCATCCCCGATCTCAGCCACCTCCGAGAGCCGCACATAACGGCCGCCGCCGGTGGGAATCGTCAGGTCCCGCAACGCGTTGAGTGTATTGACGGCACCCAGCACCCTCAGGGTCTGCTCGCGACCGCCGACTGACACTCGCCCGCCCGGCGCATCAAGGCTCGCACCTCGCAGGGCGTTGTTGATCTGCGACGCCGTCAGGCCCCGCGCTGCCATGCGGTCGGGGTCGATGAGGATATTGATCTCACGGTTCACACCCCCAACCCGCGAGATCTGCGAAACCCCTTTCTGCGTCTGCAGGGCGCGCGAAATTGTGTCGTCCACAAACCAGGAGAGTTCGGCGTCCGACATGGCTGGGGCCGCCACCGCATAGGTCAGAATCGGCTGGCTATCGAGCTCAACGCGGGTGACGGTCGGGGCATCAATTTCCCGAGGCAGCAGGGCGCGTGTCTGGTCGATCCGTGACCGGACCTCATCGGTCTTCTTCTGCAGGTCCTCGCCAAGCTCGAACTCCACACTGGTGGTGGAGACCCCGAGACTGACATTGGAATAGATGTTCTTGACGTTGGAGATGCCAGAGATGGCATCTTCCACCGGTCGGGTGATCTGGGTTTCCATTTCCCCAGGGGCCGCGCCCGACTGGGTGACGGTAATCGACACCAGCGGAAATTGCACATTGGGGAACTGCTTCACCGGCAGGCCGCCATAGGAGATCATGCCGGCCAGGATCAGGGCGACAAACAGCACCGCCACCGGGACGGGGTTGCGGATCGCCCAGGACGAGATCTGGAAGTTCCCGCCGCCGTGCTCTGAGGGATGCTGGCTCATGGCTTGGCCTTAGCGGGTTTGGCCAACGGGGCAGCGCCCTCCGTCGGGCGGACCATGTCGCCATCCAGCAGGAAGGCCGCAGCATTGAGCACAACCCGCGAGCCTGCCGGTGGCCCCTTGATCAAGGAGACAAGGCCCGAACCCCGTGGCCCCGTGGTCACGGCCACCCGCTTCACCCGGTTGTCGGGGCCCACCACCATGACGCTGGCCCCATCAGCATCATAGCGGACGGCGGTCTCGGGCACGGCGAGGCTCTGGCCGGCTGCGTCAGCAAACAGCGCCCGGCCATAGCCGCCGGAGCGGATATCGGGCCGCACCGGCAGACGGATTCGCACCGTGCCGAGCTTGGACCTGGGATCGACCTGAGGCGACACCAGACGAACCGAACCCTCGGCACTGGATCCGGTGGAAAGGACCACGCTGGCGCGCTGGCCGGGGCGGACCCGGGCCAGGTCTTCCTCCGAAAGCTCCGCCAGCAGTTCAACCTCGCCGCCTTGGGCAATGCGGAACCAGGGTGTGGCGCCACCGGCCGACATGTCGCCGGGTCGTACATTGCGCTCCAAGATCAGGCCTGAGACAGGTGCCGAGACCGCCATCTTGCCCGCACGGGTTCGGGCGTCCTTGTAGGCCGCAGCCTGGGCATTGGCCGTGGCACGGGCCGCGCGAGCCTGGAACCGGCGCTGGTCCAACTGTTCCTGTGACAGGACCCCCTGGCCATCGAGATCCTTGACCCTGGCGGCCTGGGCCTCAGCCTGCTCGGCCTGGATGGCGCTCTGGGCGGCCAGCGCTCCCTGCTGTTCGACCTGGGCGGCGATCAGGGCACCGTCCAGTTGGACCAAGGTCTGGCCGGCCCGGACATACTGCCCAGCATCGGCCAGGACACGGGCGACCCGATAACCCGAAACCTCCGGCAGGACCGAGGCCTCCTCTCGGGGCATAAGGACCCCAGAGGCTGTCAGCGACCCGATGATGGCGCGGGGCTCCACCGTCACCACACGGACAGCCCGGGCGCGCTGGGCATCAGATTCCTTGACCGGCGGCTTCTTGCC
>JANPAO010000617.1:0-10602 GCA_031429955.1 Phenylobacterium sp.
CTCCGGTGGCCCCTGGATGTGGCCCAGGAGGCGCTGCAAGACTTTCAAAGTGGACCCAAGATCCAACGGCCCGACCTCGTCCAGTCCTTCATCCCGGTGGTCGGGCCCGCCTGGGAGGCGGCGGCGGATCTACAGGACGGAAACTACGCCGGTGCCGCTTTCAATGCGACCATGGCGGTCGCCGACGCCCTGCCCGCCGGGGCGATTGTCAAAGGGGTAAAGGCCGCAAGCAAGGGGATTGGAGTTCTGAAAAAGGGATCTGTCACCGCAGGCGCGGCAGCTAAGAAAATCCGAAGGGCGGGCCTAGCGGGAAAGGGCCAGGAAATCCACCACACCGTCCCACTCAACGGAACGAGTCGATCGGCCCAGGATTGGAGAAATCACTATGCCCTGCTGAAGACTCTTCCAACACCTATGCATCGGCGGCTGACAGGCAGTTGGGAAGGCAAGCCGAGGTTCGATCCAGTTCGACGGATCTGGTACGGAACCACCGACTGGCAGAAGTCGGTTCCGACCGCCCTCACCGCCTATGCCGCCGACGCGTGGGAGAATGTCACCCAGCCCTTTGCCCCGCCGCCCGCCGCCCCGAGGCGACGCTAGGCCACGACTTTACGGCGCTCCAAAGTCGATCTAGGTTCCGTCTTCGTTCTATGGAGTCGTGAGATGAAATCCAACGAGGCAGGGTTCAAGTTTCCAGTGCTTGGGTTCACCCCAGATGGAGATATGTGGGGATTTCCGGACTTGGATCGACTGACCCGCTGCGGTCCTCAAACCCTCAAGGATGGCCTTCAGGAGGGGATGGAACTTGTCGATGCCGACTGTCGGCGTTGGCGGGTGGCGTCGGTCCACCGAACCGGCCGCGCCGGGTCATGGGTGTCTATGCTTTGGATCTTCGGTCCAGCTCAGTCGCGTATCGAACAGGAACTGGAGCCCCTGCCTCCAATTTCCATGGACGAGGTGCGAGAGAGGTCAGCCAAGGCGATGGAGTCGTCCCAGATCGACTACCATGGTGACGACGGACAGGCCGAGTACCGGTCCATGATCAAGTCTATCGGGAAGGCGCGCTCCGTGGCCAAGCTCTATGATCTGTTGCAGCCCGACACCTTTGAATCCTATTGAATCGGAGAGCTTAGGTCGTGATGGAACCGCAGGCCCGCAAACGTACCCGACGCACAGTGGCCGCGTCGCGGGCGGCCAGGTGAACCCGCCGAACCCAGGCTTCAGGCCTGACTGGTAGCGATAGGCTATCAGGTCGGGATCGGTCCGAGGGGCGTGTCGCGGCCTCCGGCGTCCTGATGGCAGTTTTGCTTATACTGCTCAAAGTCGTGCTGAGATGGGCTTCCGAAGGGGTTGATTGCGCAGATGGGGCACCGCCATAGATAGAGTCTTGCCTCGAACGAACACAGAACATATGGTCGCACAATCGTCCTCAGGAGGTCAGGATGGCGAGTTTCTGGTCGGCGCTCTTCGGATGGCTTCGTCCGCGCGCGCGCAGGTCTTCCGATGCACCGCCCTCACCGCGGGTCGTCGCCCTGCTGTCGGAAATGGAGGCCAGGGGCCGCCCTTGCCTCAGACTCGAGCCCGATGAGTCCCGGGCCTCGCGCTTGGGCGGGATGCCGGAGATGGTCCAGGATTGGCCGCGCTACGCGGGACGCCCGCTGAGTCTGGTCGCCCAGCTCGATCTGGTCGAGATGCGCCAGGCTGGAGGGCCAGACTGGCTTCCCGACAGTGGCCGACTTCTGTTCTTCTACGAGCTGGAACACAGCGGCTGGGGTTTTGAACCCTCGGATGCGGGATGCGCGGTCGTAAGGTTCGAGACCACCGCGGGGCCACCGGTGCCTCCCCCCGCTGACCTGCCCATGAACTTTCAGATCGAAGCCTATCCGGTTGCCTTCGTCGCGGACCGCACGCCCCTCAGCGATGAACGGTTAGGCATCGACTGGCAGACGGTCTCTCAAGACGACCAGGCCGACCTTGAGGCCGCGCACGACGCCCGGACGCTAGACAGCCCGGTCCACCGGGTGGGAGGCTATCCCCAGAATATCCAAGGCGACACCATGGAGCTTCAGTGCCAGTTGGTGACAAGCGGGATCGACGTCGGAAAGGCTTGGCCGAGGAAGATTTCTGCCGAACAGGAATCCGGGGCCGCCGACTGGTGCCTCTTGCTGCAGATCGACACAGATCCGGCGGCGGGTTTGAGCTGGGGCGACACCGGTATGCTCTACTTCTGGGTCCGGGAACAGGACGCGCGGGCCGGCGACTTCTCCAGGATCTGGGCGATCCTCCAGTGCTTTTGAGCCGCAGGGTTCAGAGCGGGACGCGGACGCCGAACTTGCTGCGGCGGCGGACGAAGATGGTCTCATAGCGGATAACCGACGGGTGGGCCGCGACCTGCTCATCGACAAACAGATTGAGGCTGTCGAGGCTGTCGAACATGGCGATGCACATCAGTTCATAGGGGCCGGCCACATCCAGGATCACCTGGACCTGGGTGGCGCGGTCAAGGAAGGCGCGAAACTCCGCCACTGCCTGGGAAGCCTGCTGTGCCAACTGGATCATCAGCACAACCGAGAACTGGCCGCCAGCCACCTTGGGATTGAGCACCGAGACATCGGCAATGATCACCCCGCTGTCGCGATAGTGACGAATGCGCCGCTGAATGGCCGAGGCCGACAGGGGAACGCGGTCGGCCAGTTCCTGGGCGGTCTTCAGGTTGGAGTCCTGAAGCTCTGAAAGGATCTGGCGATCCAAACGGTCAAAGGGCGGCATCATCCAACATCCCACTGGGGAGCTCGGAGGCGCACCATGCTGTCAGCCTTGATCATCGGTCGGTGTCCCCAGGAGGGTAACAAGAGACCTGCTTCGTCGGCATTTCACCAATTAAATTCTCGAAAGAATTGGCCGACTACTGACCACGGCACCAAGATACATGCACAGAGGCAACCAATATCTCAGACAACAAACAACAATCCCCCCTAAAAAAAAAACCGACGTAATTTAGAACGGGGGGCTACACCCACGCCGCCCTCCCCTGATCTCAACTCGATTTAGAAACGCAGCTTGATCTGACCAAAGGCCCGGCGGCCGATCACATCATAGGTGGATGGATCGGTGCCCGACTGAACGTTTGGCGCATAGAGACGCGGCTGCTGGTCGGCCACGTTGTTGATCCCGAACTTGAACTCCACATTGTCGGAGATGCCCCAGGTGGCGTCGAGATCGATGTAGTAGGTGGCCGGGACGTTGGCAGCCACCCCGGCGGTGCCGAGGAAGGTCTCCCCGGGATACTGCCGGAACTGGCGGTTCTCCATGGCGTCGATGTACCGCACTCGGGCCCCGAGGCTGAGGTCGTCGATCCCAAAGCCCATGATGCCGACCTGGCCGAGCGTCCAACGGGTATTGAGGGTCGCCTTCCACCCCGGGAAGCTCGATCCGAGGCCCGCCCCGAAGTAGGAGATGGTGCCGGTGAAATCCACCGGGGCCAGACCCCGGCGGTCGGCCTGCTTGTACTCCAGCACATGGGTCACCAGCAGGTTGGTCTGGAGCGACCCCATCCAGTCGGGTGCCCCCATCCAGTTCCAGTCAAAGCCATAATCGAACTGCAGGTCCAGGCCGGAGGTCTGGATGATGCCGCCGTTCTCGAAGGGCCAGGGCGTGTTGGGCACCGCCAGGGCGGCGGGATTGCGGATGACAGCATTGGTCAGGTTGCCACCGGTCCGGTTGATCCCCGCGCAATAGAGGTTGGCATTGGAATAGGTCGGATTGACCCCGGAATAGTTGAAGCAGGCCGAGATCGCGGTGTTGGTATCGAAGGTCAGGATCGGGTCGGCGATCTCGATGCTGTAATAGTCCAGCGACACCCGCAAGCGGCTGAGCCACCGACTGTCCCAGGGCGAGGTCAAGGCCAATCCCACGGTATAGGTGTCAGCCTTCTCCGGGGTCAGGTTGATGTTGCCGCTGAGGTTGATGTTGGCCTGGGAGCCTGGGGCCGTGGTGGCGCCGGTAGCGGCCACGCCCTGGGCGGCGCAGAGTCCCCGCAAGGTGCCAGGACCGGTGCCTGACGCCTTCCAGGCGACCGTGAAGGCCGAGCAAGGATCGAAGATCTGCGGGGCCGAGGCGGTGCCGACGAACAGTTCGTTGAAGTTCGGCTCGCGGACCGCCCGCTGATAGGAGGCCCGGAAGCGGGCCCAGTCATTGGCCTTCCAGTTCAACTCCGCCTTGTAGGTGGAGGAGCCCCGTCGGCCGGTTTCCTGGCCGGTCAGCAGGTTGGCGAACTGCGACTGGGAGTAGCGATAGCCCAGACCCAGTTCCAGGCTGTCGATGAACGGTTTGTCCTTGGCCAGGGGCACCAGGGCCTCGGCGAAGATGTCTCTGAAGGTACTAGAGCCGGCCTCTGGCAGGCCCACGTTGAAGCCCGAGAAGGGGCCTGGGTTGGAGAGGAACCTCAGACTGTACTCCAGTTCCCGGTGCTCAATGCCGAGCACGATGGGCACCGCACCGGCCGGCAGTTCGAACAGGTCACCGCTGACAAAGGCCTGGCCGATGGTCTGGCGATACTCCTCATGCCGGGTGACCGGCGACTCCAGGGCCGTGCGGCAGGCCGCCGAGATCGGCCGGTCGCCAAAGAAGTTCTGGGTGGCGCAGGCTGCCGTGCCGGTGGGGCTCTGGGTGGGGTGCCCCAGGATGTCGGTCAGAAGCTGGGTGTTGATGTTGCCAAACTGGGTGCGGTCAACGGTGGTCCGACCCTCGGACACATAGGCCTCGCCCTTGAAGTTGTCGCCGATGGGGAACTTCACCCCGCCCATATACTGGACGACGGTGTTCTGGAACTGCGAGGTCCGGGCGCCGAAACTCAGCGGACGGAAAGCGAACAGGAAGGGCTCGTTGGCGCCCGAACCCACCAGCAGCGGGTCGTCCCCGGTGCGGGCGTTCAGCAGGGTCTTCAGATCCGCCGGGATGAAGGGATTGGTGGCCGGAACCACCAGGTTGTTGCCGACCGTCTGGCCCGGCGACACCAGGCTGGAGGCCACCTGCAGATTGGTGGCGGTGCCGATGGCCGCCGTCTGCACCGTGGGGATCGGGGTCGGGGCCAGGGCGGTGTTGGCGGTGTACTGGGTCCAGCCAGACTGGGCAAAGACCTCCACGTCATTGTCGAACTTGTAGTTCAACTTGGTCATGAAGGCGTAGCGGTCGAGCGGCAGGGTCAGAAGGTTCGGCGCATCGAAGTTGTAGCTGTAGAAGTCCGGATAGAACCGCGTGTTAACGTTGACGTCGATGGGATACTTGAAGTTCCGCACATCCAGGGTCGGGTTATTGCCGACCCCGCCATAGTACAGGGTTCCATCCAGGTTGAAGCCCAGGGAGCCTGAGCTGGCCCCGACCGCCGTTGGTGCCACGCCATAGGTGGCAAACAGGGCCTGAACCGCCGCCAGAGGGATGGGGTTGGTGGAGTTAAAGCGGATGGCGCCTGCCGGCGGGGTACCCGTCGAGGAGGTGGCCAAGGCTGAGAACGGGCGCTGGCCCTTGGTCACCGGCTGGCGATAGGAGCGGTCAAAGCCGAAGATCGCATTGCCCTTGCCGTCGGAGAAGTTGCCGCCGAGCACGGCGGAGAACTGATACTCCATGGCATCGGCATAGTCGGTGGAGTCGGTGTAGCTGGCCCGGACGTCCAGGCCCTCGAAGTTCGACTTCAGCTTCAGGTTCACCACACCGGCCACGGCGTCGGCACCGTATGTGGCACCGGCCCCACCAGAGATGACCTCGATGCTGGAGATCATAGCCTGGGGAATGGTGTTGATGTCGACGGTGACGGTGTTGGCCGAGATCATCGGCCGGCGACCGTCCACCAGCACCAGGTTGCGGTTCAGGCCCAGACCCCGAAGGTCGATATTGGACTGGCCGGCATTGCCCGGATTGTTAGAGGTGGTGGTGCCCGCCGGGTTCACCTGGGGCAGGGTGTTTAGATAGGTGTCCAGGGTCACGTCGGCATTGGCCGTGGCCTGTTCGCCGGTCACCGTGGTGATCGGGCTGGCGGCAACAAAGTCCTGACGGGCGATGCGCGAGCCGGTGACCACCACCTCGGTCACCACGGACTCCTGGGCATAGGCGGCTGTGGAGGCGGTCGAGAAAACAGCCGCGCCACAGATCATGGAAGACGCCAACAGGCGCTCCCGAATGGATTTGAGTTTCAAGTCTTGAGTCCTCCAGCGGCTCGCTCGGCCCGACTGGGTCCAAGGCGAAGGCCGCGCCCCACAAAAGTTGCCGAACACCAAGAGGTTCGGTTACGAGTGGGTTACAGACGTCTCACATTCCTGGTCAATAACATGGTCACATAACGGTCAATATAAGGGCACTATGTCACGCGGTCGCAACAGTTTTACATATAGTTTATTCTACTTATATTGATTGCATGAATGCAATTATATCAGCGCGCAATGGGAATAGCTTGGCCGATGATGTCATCCAGCCGGGCCAACAGGGCGCGCCCCTCGGCCGTTAGGTGCAGGACGCGGCCGCGGCCATCCTTGGGATTGAGAAAGGCCTCCACCAGACCGCAGGCCGGCGGGCGGGCCCAGGCGCTCTGGGGCGGGCCGAAGGACCGGATACTGCGCGAGGCGGTGGGCTCGGTCAGTTGGCTGACATAGGCCAGCTCCTGGATGCTCAACCCCTCGTTCTCGCAGGTGTAGAGGAAACTGACGATCTCATTGACCGTGATGCTGGGGTTCAGGGCGCGGAACAGCGACAGCGCCTCCAGCAGGCTATCGCGCGGTCGCATGGATCTTAGCGCTCGGCATAGTCATTCAGGCGTCCGGTGCCCAGGCCCGGCGGGCGGGCGCGGACGACCGGGGTGGGCCGCCGCTGACGGCGTTCGCGCATCGCCAGGGTCGCCTCCGGATAGGCGGCCCTGACCACCCGCAGCATGTCCTCCAGCCGCTTCTGGTGATCGGCGGCCTCGACGAAGTCCTCCACATTCAGCTCCACCGATATCTGTCCCCAGAGCTTCATGGGAGCCTCCACGTTTCTTGCTGTCAGCAGCAAACTATAGTCGCCGGCGCCTGCAAATTTTCCGCGTTTCCGGGGTTGGTGGCGCGGCGTCTGCGAAATCTGCGACGCCAGTTCGCACGCCGCCCGCGCGCGATTGCGGGCATGGATGGGGGGTTGGGGAGGGTCACGCTTGCGTCGCCGCAATGCCGTTCTGCAGGGTTTGGAACACCTGCGACAGACCGCGCCAGCCCTGACCCTGGGACAGATCCTGGTCCTGCTCTACATCGCCGATGAGGAAGACCCCCTGCCCCTGATCGACATCCGGTGGCGCGCCAACCTCTCGGCGATCCAGGTCTGGCGTCACGCCCAGGTCCTGGCTAAGGCGGGCTTGATTTCCCTCAGCCGGTGGAAGATGGGCGCGATTGTCGCCGCCAAGCTGAGCCCCGCAGGCGAAGGGCTCCGGGCCGAACTCGATGAGATCATCCTGCGCTCCGACCCGATCCAGTCCGACCTGCCGATGCGAACCCACCAGGCCGCCTGAATTCTCATGCCCTGATTGCAAGCTCTTCATTTGAACCGAGCGCGCGACCATATAGCCTAGGGAGCAATCTCGCGCGCAGGGCCCCGATGAAGCAGTTTATGATCACCCTGGCCGGCGTGTTTGCGGGCCTGGTCCTGTTCCTGGTGGGCGTGCCCTTCCTGCTGATCGCCATGGCGGCGGCCTCGGCGCGGCCCGAGGCCACGCCCTCCCGTGCGGTGCTGTCCCTGGATCTGAGGCAGGGGCTCACCGACCAGGACCCGGCAAATCCGTTCTCAGCCTTCGGTCGGCGCTCAATGTCGGTGATGTCGGTGATCGAGACCCTGCGGCGGGCCGAGGGCGACAACAGGATCAAGGGCCTGATGGTTCGCCTGCCGGAGGCGGGCATGGAGCCGGCCGCGGCCGACGAACTGCGGCTGGCGATCCAACACTTCCGCGCCGCCGGCAAGCCGGTCCTGGCCCACAGCCAGGGGCTCTATCCCTCGGGCATGGTGACCTCGACCTATCTGCTGGGGGCGTCCACCGGCGACCTGTGGATGCAGCCGGGGGCCTCGTTCCAGGTGACCGGCATGGCCAATGAGGAGGTGTTCTTCAAGCGGCTGTTCGACCGCTACGGCGTCAAGGCCGACTATGAACAGCGCTATGAGTACAAGAACGCGGTCAATCCCTACCTGCACGACGACTTTACCCCGGCCCACAAGGAGTCGACCCTGTCCTGGATGGGCTCGGTCTATCGCACCAATCTGAGTACAGCGGCCCTGGATCGGAAGAAGAACCCGCTCGCCCTGCAGGCGACCCTGGAGGCGGGTCCCTATCTGGCCAAGGACGCCCTGCGCCTGGGCCTGATCGACAAGGTGGGCCAGGTCAAGGAGGCCCAGGACGCCATCCTGGCCAAGGCCGGCGACGGTGCGCGGCTGGTGGCGTTCGACGACTATCTCAGTGGCGACCGTGGGCGGGACTTCGGGTCTGGCCCCACCATCGCCCTGATTGAGGGCGAGGGGCCGATCCTTACCGGCAAGGGCGGCGGCGGCAACCCCTTCACCGGCGGGGCCACCATCTATTCCGACGACATGGCTGAGGCAATCTATGGCGCCATTGACGACAAGAGCGTCAAGGCCATCGTCCTGCGACTGAACTCTCCCGGCGGCTCCGACACGGCGTCGGAACAGATCCTGGCGGCCATCGAGGCGGCCAAGGCGGCCAAGAAGCCGGTGGTGGTGTCCATGGGCACCTATGCGGCCTCGGGCGGCTATTGGATCGCCTCCCAGGCCTCGGCCATCGTGGCGCAGCCCACCACCCTCACCGGGTCCATCGGGGTCTATGGCGGCAAGTTCGCCCTGGGTCCGGCCCTGGCCAAGTTTGGGGTCGATGTGCGGGAAACCCATGTGGGCAGCCCCTATGCCGGGGCCTTTGGCCTGGGTGAGGAGTTTTCCACCGGGGATCGGGCGGCCTTCGCCGGCTGGATGGACCAGATCTATGGAAACTTCGTCGCCCGGGTGGCGGTGGGTCGCCGGTTGCCGGAGGCCCGGGTGCGGGAGATCGCCAAGGGCCGGGTCTGGACCGGCAGCCAGGCCCGTCAACTGGGCCTGGTGGACGAGATCGGCGGCTTCTATCAGGCCGTCGACAAGGCCAAGGCCCTGGCCGACCTGAAGGGCGATGTCCGCCTCAAGCGCATGACCCACCAGGCCTCGCCCTTCGAGGCCCTGGAGGGGGCCTTGGGGGTCTCGGCCACCTCGCTGAAGACCCTGGCGGCAGCAGCCTGGGTGCTGGGGGACCCAAGGGCCCAGAGCGTGCTGGATGAGTTGGCCTCGCAGCGCCTGCGAGGCCAGGGCCGCGCCATGGTTCTGGCCCCGACGCCGGTGGATTGAGTAGGGGTCCCCAACCAACCACAAGATCGTCTTCCTCGGGCTCGTCCCGAGGACCCATGATCTCAGAGGCGCGGCAAGGATCAACGACGGGGCCGCCGCACCCCTCCCTCCAGCACGGCGATCATGGGTCGTCGGGACGGGGCCCGACGATGACGTTCAGGTTGGGCGTGTGTTCCCATATCCTCCCCCAGCGCGAAGCTCGATGTGGGGGGTGAGGAGCGCCGTCCCGCGCTTGCGGGCCGGATGGGATCGACAATGATTTGTCGATCACCGCGACGAACACGCGGACCGCAGGTCCGGGACGGAGGGGGATCGCCGTAGGCGACACATTCGGCCCCAAACAAGAGTCAAAGTCCCCCTCAGTCAGCTTCGCTGACAGCTCCCCCAGGAGGGGAGCATCTGGGTGATCAGATCCTCCCCCAGGCCGTAGGCCGATGTGGGGGAGGTGGCGCGGACCGCAGGTCCGGGACGGAGGGGGATCGCCGTGGGCGACACATACGGCCCCAAAACAAGCGTCAAAGTCCCCCTCAGGCGCTGCGCGCCAGCTCCCCCAGAAGGGGAGCATCCGGGAAGACGCTACGGCCGACGCGGCGGGGTATGAAACCGAACCAGGCGGGCGGCGAAGTCGAGTTCGATGGCGTCGAAGTGGCGCATGACGTCGATGCCCACCAGGATCGCGGGGCGATCCTCCAGGTCCCAGAGCTTGAAGATGTGCAGGTCGGCGAACACCGCAGTGAGGTTGCCGATGCTTAGGCCGCCCAGCCGCAGGGGCGGAACGGGAGAGATCTCTCCTCGGGCCCTCTGGCCGGTGGCACTGATCAGCTCCACCTGGGCGACCTGGGGGGCGATGCCAGGCGCGGCCAGCGACAGCTGCGACTGCAGCTTCAGATTGCCCACGGTGTTCTGGGAACCTGAGTCCAGGAAGGCGGTCACCGGCACGCCGCCCATGTCGGCATCGATGATGATGAGTTGGCCGAAGCGGAAGCGTGCGGGCACCACCACGACATCGGGATCAGGGGCACTGCCATCCTTCAGGCGGCTGCCCGTCCCGGACCGCAGGTCGCCGATGAAGCCCTCCTCGGCCGGGCTGAGGCTGAAGCTGTTGGCGCGGAAGTCCATGGTGACGCGCCGGTTCTTCATCACATCCACCCCCAGCAAGCCGTCAGCGCCCAGGCGCGCGCGGCTGAGGCGGGGCGCGCGCAGACGCCGGGT
>JANPAO010000618.1:0-3424 GCA_031429955.1 Phenylobacterium sp.
CACGGCGCCCTTGGTTTATGTAGTATCCGCCTAGATTCTCGAGAACGCCCGATGTCTGACGCCCCGCCGCGCTACAAGAAGATCCTCTTGAAGATGTCAGGCGAAGTGCTGATGGGCGACGCCATGTTCGGCATCGACACCAAGACCATTGAGTCCGTGGCCCAGGACATCAAGGAAGTGGTGGATTCCGGCGTCGAGCTCTGCCTGGTGGTGGGCGGCGGGAATATCTTTCGCGGGGTCTCTCTGGCCGGCAAGGGGATGGACCGCGTCAGCGCCGACTATATGGGCATGCTAGCCACGGTCATGAACGCCCTGGCCCTGCAGGGGGCCCTGGAGAAGGCTGGCGTTGACACACGGGTGCAGTCGGCCATTCCCATGGATGCGGTCTGCGAGCCCTATATCCGACGCCGCGCGCAGCGCCATATCGAGAAGGGCCGGGTGGTGATCTTTGCCGCCGGTCTCGGGGCGCCCTTCTTCACCACAGACACCCCTGCGGCCCTGCGCGCCGCCGAGATGGGTTGCGACGCCCTGTTCAAGGGCACCAGCGTCGACGGGGTCTATACCGCCGACCCCAAGAAGGACCCCAGCGCGCGGCGCTACGATACCCTCAGCTATCATGATGTCCTGGCCCAGGACTTGAAGGTGATGGACGCCTCGGCCATCGCCCTGATGCGCGACAGCGAGGTTCCGATCGTGGTGTTTTCCATCCGCGAGCGGGGCAATTTTATGAAGGTCTTAAGGGGCGAGGGTGTCTTCACCACTATCGCCTCGTAGGCCCCAAACCCTCTGGACTTAGGAGAAGCGCCCATGGCCGCTGCAGAAAAGCCGGTGCTTTCACGATACCGCGACCGCATGGACAAGGCCGTGGCGGCCCTGAAGGACGAGTTCGCCAGCCTGCGCACGGGTCGCGCCTCGGCCAGCCTGCTCGATCAGGTGGTGGTGGAGGCCTATGGCTCGACCATGCCGCTCAATCAGGTGGGCGCGGTCAGCGTGCCAGAGCCTCGCTCCATCACGGTTAGCGTCTGGGACAAGTCCATGGTGGCGGCGGTGGAGAAGTCAATCCGCGCCTCGGGGCTTGGGCTCAATCCCGTGGTCGAGGGCCAGAACCTTCGCATACCGATCCCGCCGCTCACCGAGGAGCGTCGAAAGGATCTGGCCAAGGTGGCGGGCAAGTATGCCGAGCACCAGAAGATCGCCGTGCGCAATGTTCGCCGCGATGCCAATGACGACCTCAAGAAGGCTGAGAAGGACGGCACCATCAGCCAGGACGAACAAAAGCGCATGGAGGCCGACGTTCAGAAGATGACCGACGAGTCCATCAAGCGCGTGGACGAAGCCTTGAAAATTAAAGAGCAAGAGATCATGCAGGTTTAGTCGTCCTCGGCAGCGCAAAGGACGAAATGGAAAACCTGATGGCCTCCGCCCCTACAGAGCCGCCCGGCAAGGATGCGCCCCTGCATGTGGCTATCGTCATGGACGGCAATGGTCGCTGGGCCAAGCGGCGCGGCCTGCCTCGCTCCCTCGGCCATCGGGCCGGAGTTGAGTCCCTGAAGCGCACCGTGGCGGCTGCCCCCGACTGCAATATCCGCTGGCTGACGGTGTTTGGCTTCTCCACCGAAAACTGGAGCCGGCCTGCGGCGGAGGTCTCCGAACTGATGGCCCTGCCCAAGCGCTATTTCGAGAGCGACCTGGCGCGTCTGGAGCGCGACGGTGTCAGGGTCCGCGCCCTGGGCCGCCGGGAAGGCCTGACCCCAGACCTGATCCAGATGCTTGACGAGGCCGAGCGGCGCACGTCTGGCAATGACAAGTTTTTCCTGCAGATCGCCTTCAACTATGGCGGTCAGGCCGACATCACCGATGCGGCGCGACGGTTTGCACAAGCGGTGGCCGAAGGGCGCGCCAAGCCTGAGGACCTGACCGAGGCGGTGTTTGCCCGCCATCTTTCGACGGCCGATGTGCCGCCGCCGGACTTGGTAATCCGGCCGTCGGGCGAGCTGCGGCTCTCCAATTTCCTGCTGTGGGAGTCGGCCTACGCTGAGTTTGTCTTCCAGAACGTGTTGTGGCCCGACTATGGTGCCGAGCATCTGGCCGCCGCAGTCGATGAGTTCCACCGGCGTGAGCGCCGCTACGGTGCCGTCGCGGACGATGTCCTTGCCGCCGGCTAAAGCCTTCAACTGGTCCAATCTGGCGATCCGGGTCGTGTCGGCCACTGTGCTGGTGCCCACCGCCCTGGCGGCCGTGTGGTTCGACACAGGGCTGGCCTTTGGCGGTTGGCCGTTCCTGGTGCTGATCTCGGTGGCCGTGGCCCTGCTCTCCATCGAGTGGGGTGGGATGAGCGCGCCCTATGCCCCCGTGCGCGTTTCCACCGCCCTGACGGTCGCCATCCTGGCGGCCATCTTCCTGGCCCACCGCGACCATATGTGGCTGTCCTGGGCAGGTCTCATGCTGGGCGGCCTGGCCTCAGCCCTGGTGGCGCGTGGCGTGGCCGAGCGACCGGCGGACGCGGCCTTCGGGGTCTTCTACATCGGTATCGCCTGTATCTGCCTGGTCTGGCTGCGTTCGACCGAGCAGGGACAGTGGTGGACCGTGATGCTGTTCCTGATCACCTGGACGGCCGACATTGCCGCCTTCGCCGTGGGCAGTATCGTCAAGGGACCCAAGCTCTGGCCCCGGTTCTCGCCCAACAAGACCTGGTCTGGATTTGCCGGAGGTCTGGTTGGGGCGATGGCTGTGGGTGCCCTGATGACCCTGATCCCGGCCTTCGAGCTGAACATGGCCGCTGGTGCCCTGGTGGGGCTGCTGGGGGGATTGGCAACCATGGGCGGCGACCTTTGGGAGTCAGCCCTGAAGCGACGGTTCGGGGTTAAGGACTCCGGCAACCTGATCCCTGGCCATGGCGGCCTGCTAGACCGGGTCGACGGCCTGATGTTCGCCGTGGTGGTGGTGGCCCTCGCCCGTCTGGTCAACAGCCTCGGATGGGGCCATTGAGCCTGCCGCGCCGGATCAGCGTGCTGGGATCCACCGGCTCGGTGGGGGTGTCGACCCTCGACCTGATCGAAAAGTCCGGAACCGAGGTGGAGATCATCGCCCTGGCGGCGGGGCGCAATGTGACCCTGCTGGCGGCCCAGGCTCTGCGTTGGCGCCCGCGACTGGCGGTCATTGAGGATGAGACGAAGCTCGAGGAGCTGCGCGCCCTGCTGGCGGGTTCTGGTCTTGCGGTGGCGGCGGGTCCGCAGGCCGTCGTCGAGGCTGCTGGGATGGACGCTCAATGGGTCATGTCGGCCATTGTCGGCTTTGCTGGTCTGGCACCGACCCTGGCGGCGGCGCGTTCTGGCGCCATTGTGGCCTTGGCCAACAAGGAAAGTCTGGTCTGTTCCGGGCCTCAACTGTTGCGTATCGCCAAGCTGGCCGGTGGCGTGGTGAT
>JANPAO010000619.1:0-1627 GCA_031429955.1 Phenylobacterium sp.
GTCAAGGCCATGGACCAGGGCCGATAGGGGGTTGTCGGGTTGGGAGAGCCGCCGACCCCGGGCATATCGAAGGTGATCATGGTGCCCGGCGATATCCGCTCGCTCTCCAAGATGGCCGATCCTCAGCGCTACATCGACCCGGAGTTCATGCGGAAGAACTTCCAGGTGCTCTATGGCGGTGAGATGGGCGGGGCCGATGGCCATATCGGTCGCATCACGCCCCCGACCCGGACCGGCTATCTCTATCAGCTCGGAGCCATGGTTGGCTGGACCAGCGTGCCCTTCCTGCCGTTCCTGAAGGCCAAGACCCTGATCCTGATGGGCGACGATGACCGCATCGTACCGGTGGTCAATGGCAAGTTCCTGGCCCGCCTGATCCCCAATTCGACGCTGGAGATCGTGCCCGGCGGCGGCCACCTGTTCCTGGTCTCCCGTGCTGGCGAGGTGGCCCCGAAGATCAAGGCCTTCCTGGAGGGTGACGTGGCGGCTGCGGCCAAGCCGAGGCGCAAGGCCGCCTAGGCGCCCTGGAGGCTCCGCTGCGCGGATTGACGCACCTCGGGCGCTAATTTAGCGTCCGGCTATGTCAAAGATTGTGTGATCCTGACGCCGCGCGCCCACGTGTCGTCACCAGCATCTCAGGCCGGCCGCGCAGACTGCGGTCGCATCGCTGTGTCATACCCATCAAAGGATCACCTATCTTGAACTCCCCACTCGACATCGAGGGGCTGCGCATTCGCGAGGAATGCGCCGCCGACGTGAACGACATCGGTCGCATCACGACCAACGCCTTTGCACCCATGCCCTATGCGGGGGGCAACGAAGCTCGCATCATCGAGGCGCTGCGGGCCGCCAACGCCCTGTCTGTGTCTCTCGTGGCCATGTCAGGCGATGAACTGGTGGGGCACGTCGCCTTTTCGCCGGTCATGATCGAGGGACGGCCTGGCACCTGGTACGCGCTCGGACCCGTCTCCGTTGCGCCGCAGACCCAGTCGCGCGGCATCGGCGGGGCCTTGATCCTCGCGGGCCTCGACCGGCTGAGGACGCGGCAGGCCGGGGGCTGCGTGCTGACAGGGTCGCCGGACTACTATGTCCGCTTCGGGTTCGTCAGCGATCCCGCCCTGACCTACCAGGGACGCGCCAACCGGTTCTTCCAGCGGCTGTTCCTGAACGACAACACGATGACGGGCGACGTCAGCTTCCACCCGGCCTTCGACGTCTCATAGGCCACCCGTTCGCCGGGGGCTTGGTCTGCGAACCAGGCGGTCGCGGCGACCCTAGATCGGGTCCGCCGCGATGCGCTTGTCGAGATAGGCCCCGACATTGCTTTCCACGTGGGGCAGGTGCTCGGCCCAGAAGTGGGTGGCACCTTCGATCACCGTGTGGTCGATGACGATGCCCTTCTGGGTGCGCAGCTTGGAGACCACCCGCTCCACCTCGACCGGAGGGGTCACGGTGTCGGCGCTGCCGTGCAGCATCAGGCCCGAGGCCGGGCAGGGGGCCAGGAAGCTGAAGTCGTACATGTTGGTGGGCGGGGAGACGGAGATGAAGCCGTCGGTCTCCGGTCGGCGCATCAGCAGTTGCATCCCGACCCAGGCCCCGAAGTCATAGCCGGCCACCCAGCACTGGG
>JANPAO010000620.1:0-1997 GCA_031429955.1 Phenylobacterium sp.
CTCTTGGGCCGCCGCGGCGGCCATATCGGCCAGCGGATTGCCTTCGAAATCGTCGGACATGCCGATACGGCCCATGTCATTGATCGTCTTGGCGCCGCGGAACGCTTCAAGGAAGCGGTCCGTTTTGCGGTTCAGCGAGCCGTATTCCAGCAACTTGGTGACCAGAAGGGTCCACGAGAAGATGGAGCACAGCACCAGACCCAGCATCACGACCTTCACGACCGCGCCGGCATCAAGGGCCATTTGCATCACGCTGAGCTTACCAGCGTGTGCCATTTGAGGAGGATCGCCTGCGGCGGCCGGGGCGGCCTCGGCGGCGGGGGCAGCAGCAGCGGCGTCGGCAGCCGGGGCAGCAGCAGCGGCATCAGCGGCAGGAGCCGCGGCGGCGGCATCAGCGGCAGGGGCGGCCGGAGCGGCGGCATCCTGCGCGAACGCCGGCGCGCTCGCCATCAACGCCATGGCGCCGAGGAGAGCGATGAAATGAGTCGTTCGTTTGTTGTCGAGCATCTGTCGCCAGTTCCTGATTGGTCTAGCACGTTTGGACCGAGGGCCGTCGCGCAAGAGCGTGTCCACCCCAATTGAATTTGCCTGCCCCTCCCCACGTAACCACGAGGGGAGTGACCAAGCCGCTATATCTGCGCCCGCTCAAGACCCCGTGTCGCCAACCGGCGACGGTCGAGACCTTGAAACGAGAGCGACCTTGCCTGCCCCTGGGGGAAGTTAAAGCCTTACCGATATGTTAGACGTTCGGCAGGGGTGCTTTGGCAACCCCTTTTCCAAGCGTCAAGGGGGGGCTCAGGGCGCGTGGCACCCCGACAAGGCTGCGGACCTGGGGTATTGCTGCGCCGCACAACGCGATCTTTAGGTAATCCCGAAGGTTTTTCTACCCGCGAGTGAAATTCATTGCTGCATCGCAATATTTTCGACGGAACGGCGGTCTTGAGATAACTGGGCACGTAATGACCCCAGATCGGGTTGTGCCTGCTTCCAAGTCAGGCCGGACCTCCGGCTCGCAGATGGCGGGCCCCCGCTAGGCCGCCAAGCCCGACGCTTCGGCCCGCAGGTGCTCAGGATGAAATCTGGCGGGCCGCCGCTGCCAGAGCCGTCAGGTTGACAATCCCCCGGGCGGTGACGCTAGGCGTGAGCACATGGATCGGCTTGGACATCCCCAACAGCAGAGGCCCCACCAGCAGCGCCCCGGTCGAGGCCTGCAGCAAGGTCATGCTGATATTGGCGGCATCCAGGTTCGGCATCACCAGCAGATTGGCGGCTCCCCTCAGAGTGCTGTCGCCCACCAGACGGTGCCTCAACCCCTCAAGCATGGCGGCATCGGCATGCATCTCGCCATCGACCTCAAGGTCGGGAGCCTGGAGACGAAGCAAGGCTAGGGCCTGCCGCATCTTGCGGGCACTGGGAGAGTTGGAGGCTCCGAAGCTGGAATGGGACAGCAGGGCAGCCTTCGGCTCCAGACCAAATTCCTTGACGGCATCTGCGGCCAAGCGAGTCATCTCGGCAATCTGCTCGGCGCTCGGATCGGGGTTCATATGCGTGTCGCAGATGAACAGCACCCCACCCCGGGTGATCAGGGCCGAGAGGGCGTGGATCCGGTCGATTCCTAGGCGGCGAGGGATGATCGGCATCACATAGGTCATGTGGCGCCACCAGTCGCCGGAGCCGCCGCAAAGCGCCGCATCGACATAGCCGGACTCCAAAAGCATAGCCGCTGCCACCGTGGGTCGCCGCTCCACGCGACGAAGGGCAGCATCGGGCGGCGCGCCTCGCCGACCCACCAGACCTTGGTAGCGCGTGGCCAGCGGCCCGAAGATCCCCTGATCCCTCGCGGGGTCCAGAATCTCGACATCGACACCCGGCCGCAATCGAAGGCCCAGGGCCAGGATACGCGCGGCTATCACGTCGCCGCGCCCCACCAGTACCGGCATGGCCAGGCGTTCATCCACCACGGTCTGGACAGCCCGAAGCACACGGTCATCCTCACC
>JANPAO010000621.1:0-6951 GCA_031429955.1 Phenylobacterium sp.
AGCAGGCCGGCTACACCAAGGGCACGGTGGGCGAGCGCTACCGGATCATGGGCGAGGACCCCAAGCAGCTCTATCCCAACACGGATGCCGGCAAGGAGGAGCTGCTGGGCCACCTGAACGAGCAGGTGAAGGCCATCTCCAAGAAAATCCCCCAGTGGTTTGGACAACTGCCCAAGGCCCCCCTGGAGATCAAGCGCGTGCCCCCGGCCATCGAGGCTGGCGCGCCTGCCGGCTACTACAATCGCCCGTCCCTGGATGGAAAACGGCCGGGCATCTACTGGATCAATCTGCGCGACACCGCCGAGGTTCCCAGCTGGACCCTGCCGACCCTCAGCTATCACGAGGGGATCCCGGGCCACCACCTGCAACTGGCCCTCAACAATGAGGCCGGCGACCTGCCGCTGATCCGCAAGGTGATCGGCTTCTCCGGCTACAGCGAGGGCTGGGCCCTCTATGCCGAGCAGCTGGCCGTCGAGATGGGCATGTATGCAGACGATCCCCTGGGCCACATCGGCATGATCCACGACGCCATGTTCCGCGCCGTGCGCCTGGTGGTCGACAGCGGCATGCATTCCAAGCGCTGGAGCCGCGAACAGGCGCTGAAGTACATGATCGACAATATCGGCGACAACGAAGCCGCCGCCGTCACCGAGATCGAGCGCTATTGCGTCTGGCCGGGCCAGGCCTCCAGCTACATGGTGGGCAAGATGACCTGGCTGAAGGGTCGCGAGCGGGCCCGCAAGGCGTTGGGCGGCCGCTTCGACATCCGCAAGTTCCACGATGCCGGCCTGCTGGCGGGCGGCACGCCCCTGACGGTGCTGGACCGCGTCATCGACAACTACATCGCCGCCGCAAAGCGCTAAGAGCGCGTTCCGAAAAGTGGGAACCGGTTTTCGGACCAAACGCGCGATAAACAAAAACTTGGTGCGGTGAGCGGCGCGGGGTCCCTCGGCGAATCGGCCCCTCGCTCGGTTCGCCTCAGGCACCGAAAGGTTAGGACACCAAGCACACGAAGGGACGCGAAGGACACGAAGTGAGACGGCCCGATCCGTCTGGCCTTGCAGGGCGACGTGAAAGGTCATCCGCAGGCCGGCGCGACGGTTTGAGCGCCTCAGAAACATCCGACGCTTCGCCTCACGGGGGCGCGCCAGCGCCTCGATGAATTTGAGACCACCCGGCCGCTTGTTGCCCTCCTTCGTGCCCTTCGCTTTCTTCGTGTGCTTCGTGTCCAGCCTGCAAGCCGCGCATCCGGCAGGGAATTTGGGGGCTATCGCGCAGATAGGCCGTTCGCCCAGCTCGCCTGAGGCTCCGAAAGGCTAGGACACGAAGCTCACAAAGGGGCGCGAAGAACACGAAGTGAGACGACCCGAGGCTTCTGGCCCTGCAGGGCAAGGTGGAGGGTCATTCACAGGCCCAGGCGACGGGTTAACAGCTTCGGATACGCGAGAGGCTACGCCTCATGGAGGCGCGCCAGCGCCTCGAGCAATTTGAGACCACTTGGCCGCTTCTTGCCCTCCTTCCTGCCCTTCGCTTTCTTCGTGGGCTTCGTGTCCAGCCTGCAAGCCAAGCATCCGGCAGGGAATTTGGGGGCCGAGCAAACTGGAGATGGTCCGCCGCAGGCGGTCGACGACGATTCAGGTCAACTGTTCATCCGATTGCCCACGTTGGCGGCACGGGATCCCTTGCCGCCCAACGATTCCCACCCCAACTTGTGACTCATGAGTCACCGCCCGACCGGCGCGCCTCCGCCCCGCCTCTTGGCGGTGCTGGGGCCGACAAACACCGGCAAGACCCACCTCGCCGTCGAGCGCATGCTGGGCCACGCCTCGGGCATGATCGGCCTGCCGCTGCGGCTGCTGGCGCGGGAAATCTAAGACCGCATCGTCAAGGCTCGCGGCCCCCGCTGTGTGGCCCTGATCACCGGCGAGGAAAAGATCGTCCCGCCGCGGGCGGTCTATTTCGTCTGCACCGTCGAGGCCATGCCGCTGAGCCGCGAGGTGGAGTTCCTGGCGGTCGATGAGATCCAGCTCTGCGCCGACCCTGAGCGCGGTCACGTCTTTACCCACCGCCTGCTGCATGCGCGCGGCACCTATGAGACCATGCTGCTGGGGGCCGGCACCATGGCCCCCCTGGTTCGCCGCCTCTTACCCGGTGCCGAGATCGTCACCCGCGAGCGGTTCTCCAGCCTGACCTATGCCGGCCCCAAGAAACTCACGAGGCTGCCCCGTCGCTCTGCGGTCGTCGCCTTCTCCGCCGATCAGGTCTATGCCATCGCCGAACTGATCCGCCGCCAGCGGGGCGGGGCCGCCGTGGTCATGGGCTCCCTCAGCCCCCGCACCCGCAATGCCCAGGTGGCGCTCTATCAGTCGGGCGAGGTGGACTTCCTGGTGGCCACAGACGCCATCGGCATGGGCCTGAACATGGATGTCGACCATGTGGCCTTCGCCGGCCTGCGAAAGTTCGACGGCAAACGCACCCGGCTGCTTCACCCCCAGGAGGTGGGCCAGATCGCCGGTCGGGCGGGCCGCTTCCGCACCGACGGCACCTTTGGCGTCACCGGCGAGTGCGAGGACATGGACACTGACCTGGTGGAGGCGGTGCAGGAGCACCAGTTCCTGCCAGTGGCCGCCGCCGAATGGCGCAACGCAAAGCTCGACTTCACCTCCCTGCCCGCGCTGATGGCCTCCCTGGCCGCACCCCCCACCTTTGAGGTGCTCAAGGCCTCGGCCGAGAGCCTGGACGAGATCACCCTGCGCCAGTTGGCTGGAGTCCCTGAGATCGCAGAGCGCTGCCGCGACCGCCCCTCCCTGGCGCGGCTCTGGGACGTCTGCCAGATGCCGGACTTCCGCAAGCTGGGGCACGAGGAACATCTGCGGCTGACCCGGGACTTCTTCGAACACCTGACCCGCCGCGACCGCAGGATCCCCGAGGACTGGATCGCCGGACAGTACCGCCACCTGGACCGCACCGATGGCGAGATCGACACCCTGTCGAGCCGCCTGGCCAGCGTGCGAACCCTGGCCTATGTCGCCAACCGCCCCGACTGGCTGGCCGATGCCGCTGGCTGGCAGGGTCGCACGCGGGTGCTGGAGGACAAGCTCTCCGACACCCTGCACGAAAAGCTGATGGCTCGCTTCGTGGACCGCCGCACCAGCGCCCTGATGCGCGGCCTGCGTGACCGCCAGGACCTGCTGGCCGGGGTGGCCGAGGACGGCACTGTCACGGTCGAGGGCCAGTTTGTCGGCAAGCTGCGGGGCGTCACCTTTGAGGCCGAGGCCGGGACCACCCTGCTGGAAGAAAAGGCCCTGCGCGCTGCGGCCACCCAGGCCGTGGGACCCGAGATCGCCCGACGCCTGGGCCAATTGGCCGCCGAGCCTGATTCAGCCTTTGGCCTGACCCCAGAAGGCCTGGTCCTCTGGCGCGGCCAGGGTGCCGGAGCCATCTGCGGCGGCGCACCCTTTTCACCCCGCGTGCGGCTGCTGGGAGAGCTGGGCAATCCCGCCGCCCGCGAGCGCGCGGTCCGCAGGCTGGAGGCCTTCCTCGCCGCCGAGGCGGTGCGGCGGCTGGGGCCTTTACGCCGTCTGGAAACCGCCGTGTCAGAGGGCAAGATCAAGGGCCTGGCGCGCGGCCTGGCCTATCGGCTGATGGAGGCCGGCGGTATCCTGGACCGCACCACCGTCCACGCCGAAACCAAGGCGCTCAGCCAGGTGGAACGCCGGATGCTCAAGGGCCTGGGGGTGCGGCTGGGCCACTTCACCCTCTATCTGCCGGCCATGTTGCGGCCTGAAGCCCTCAGCTTCGTCCAGGGGTTCGCCGACAAGGCCTGGCGTCCGCCCACCGGTGTAGTCAGCCGCCTGCCGGAACCGGCCCCCGGCGCCACAGCCCTTGCTGCCTTTGGCCTGCGGGCGGTGGGCCGCCTGGCCGTGCCGGTGGAGGCTCTGGAACGGATGGACGACCTGATGCGGGCGGCCAAGCCTGGCCAGCTCACCTCGGCCGACCGCGAGGCGCTCGGCTGGAGCGAGGCCGAGACCCGCGACATCCTGCGCGCCCTGGGCTTTGCCCCCACCACCAGGCCCCGTCCCGGCGAGGCCATGATCTGGCGTCGACGCGGCGAAAAGCCCGACACCCGGCCCGCCTCCAGCCCCTCGCCTCATTCGCCATTCCTGGCCCTGGCTGCCCTCAAGGATCGCCCACCCCCGGCCCGGCGCCCACGCCGCCGTCGCAAGGCCAAGGCGGCCAATCCATGAGCGAGGGCGGCTGCCGCGCCGATGTCTGGCTCTGGCGGGCACGGTTCTTCAAGACCCGCTCCCTGGCCGCCAAGTTCCTCGACGAGGGCAAGGTCCGCCTCACCCGGGCCGGCACCGAGACCCGCATCGATAAATGCGCGCGCCCTCTGAAGATCGGCGACCAACTGGTTTTCGCGGTTGGCGGCCGGCTGATTGCGGTGACGGTGGAGGCCCTGGGAGAGCGCCGGGGTCCGCCGGCAGAGGCGCAGGCGCTCTATTCGACGCTGGACTGAACCTACCGCCGCCGCACCGCGTCCCGCAGGGCCACCAGCAGCAGCGGGGTCCAGCTCAAGGCAAAGGCACCGGTGATCAGGTAGGACCGGCTGTTGTCCACCCCGGCAAAGGCCGTCCCGGCCAGGGGGAGCAGCAGCAGCATCGCCAGGATCGGCCTGCGGGTGTCTGCCGCCATGCAGATCCGCGACAGCAGGAAGGCGTGCACGGCCAGGGCCCCAAACTTGATCCAGGCCCCCAGGCTGGAGCGCCACAGCAGGTCGGCCGAGCCGTCCACCGCCTGGGTGATCTGCAGCAGGGTGATGGTCTCCAGATAGTCCCCGGCCAGGGCCACCACCGCCATACCGATGGCCCCCAGCACTAGGGGCTGGCGAACCCGCCCCTCCAGATAGATCGCCGCGCAGATGCCAAAGGCGGTGTAGCTGGGGATATAGCCCCAGACGTCGAGGGTATTGACCGCGTCCATCGCCGTCACGATGGGCAGTCGGCAGGCATCCCCCGCCGTCCCAAACACCGCCAGCATCTGGGCCGGCGTCCGCGCCAGTTCAAAGGCCAGCACCTTGTTCGGTGCCCAGCAGGCCCCGGCCACCGTCACCTGCGGCAGCATCTGAAAGGCCGTGGTGATGGCCAGGGTCAGGAGCCCCGCCGCCGCCGCGAGTCCTGCCCACAGGCGGTTGGTTTGGATATCCATGTGCTGCTCCCTCGACGCCTAACCCTGCGAGCTTAGTCCAGCCGCCCGGTTCGGACCACCTTGGCCTGGCGCGCTGAAACTCCCCTTCGATCCTGCTCCGACTTGGCCTAGCCTTCGACCTCGGAGGAAACATCCATGTTCAAGGCCCTCGCCCCCCTGATCGGTGTCCTGCTCAGCGCCAGTAGCCTGAGCGCCCTGGCCGCGCCGGCCCAGGAGCACCGCGCCGTCGCGGGCCTTGCCGCCCCCGCCGAGATCCGCATCGACACCTGGGGCATCGCCCACATCTATGCCGGCAGCGTCACCGATGCCTTCTTCCTCCAGGGCTACAATGTCGCCCGCGACCGGCTCTGGCAGATCGACCTGTGGCGCAAGCGGGGCCTGGGCCTGCTCGCCAAGGACTTCGGCCCGGACTATGTGGCGCAGGACCGCGCAACGCGCCTGTTCCTCTATCGCGGCGACATGGCCAAGGAATGGGCCGCCTATGGCCCAGGGGCCCAGGCCAATACCGCCGCCTGGGTGGCCGGGGTCAATGCCTTCGTCGATGAGATCGCGGCGGGCAAACGCCCCCTGCCCCTGGAATTCACCATCGCTGGCAATAGCCCCGACCGCTGGACGCCGCAGGACGTGGTGACCATCCGCAGTCACGGTCTGACCCGCAATGTCCCCAATGAGGTGGGCCGCGCCCAGATCGCCTGCAAGGCGGGTTTGCCCGCCGCCAGGCTCTATCGCCACCTCGAACCCAAGTGGACCACCCAGATACCCGAGGGCCTGGACCCCTGTGCCATCCCCGCCGACGTTCTGGCCGACTATCAGCTGGCCGGGGCCGGGGTGAAGTTCAACGACAGCCCGCTTCAAACCGCCGCTCTGGAGGTTCCGCCCGAGGCCCTGGGTTCCAACAACTGGACGGTGGCGGGCTCTCGAACAGCCTCGGGCCGACCCATCCTGGCCAATGATCCGCACCGGGAGCATAGCGCCCCCTCCCTGCGCTATATCGTCCACCTGAACGCCCCGGGCCTTTCGGTGATCGGGGCCGGCGAGCCTGCCCTGCCCGGCATCTCTATCGGCCACAACGACAAGATCGCCTTTGGCCTGACCATCTTCCCCGTCGATCAGGAAGACCTCTACGTCTACGACACCAAGCCCGGTGACCCTGACCAGTACCGCTACGGCCAGGGCTGGGAAGCCATGACCGTGGTCAAGGACGCTATCCCGGTGAAGGGCGAGGCCGTTCCCCGCCCCATCGAACTGCGCTTCACCCGTCACGGCCCGGTGCTCAAGGCCTTGGGCGGCAAGGCCTTCGCCATCCGCACCGTCTGGGGCCAGCCGGGCACCTCGGCCTATTTCGGCTCCACCGGCTACATGCAGGCCCAGGACTGGCAGGGCTTCAAGACCGCCCTGGCCGGCTGGGGTGCCCCCAGTGTCAACCAGGCCTATGCCGACACCTCCGGCCACATCGGCTGGGTGGCCGCAGCCATGGTCCCGGCCAGGCCCAACTGGGACGGCCTGATGCCGGTGCCTGGCGATGGGCGCTATGAGTGGCAGGGTTTCGTCGCCGCCGACGACCTGCCCCGCCTGGCCGATCCGAAACAGGGTTGGTTTGCGTCGGCCAACCAGATGAACCTGCCCAAGGACTACCCCTATGCCGAGCGCAAGCTGGGCTTTGAGTGGACCAACCCAGCCAGGTTTGCCCGCATCAGCCAGGTCCTGGCCGCCAAGCCCAAGCTGACCCTGGCCGATGCCATG
>JANPAO010000622.1:0-3493 GCA_031429955.1 Phenylobacterium sp.
CAGGGCCTCGCAGAGGTCGGCGATCTCATTGATGTAGGTGATCTTCAGGGCCAGGAAGGCGTTGGCGGCGTACTTGATCAGTTCGCTGGTGCGGCGGCTGGTGAAGACGATGGGGGTCTCGTTGAGATAGAGCGGGCGATAGAGTTCGGTCATGACCGGTCGCGCACGCTCGTCCTCCAGGCCCACCACCACCCGGTCAGGGCGCTTGAAGTCCTCGATGGCGGCCCCCTCGCGCAGGAACTCCGGATTGGAGACCACCGCGAACTGGGCATCGGGGCGCTTGGCCTTGATGATCCGCTCGATCTCGTCGCCGGTGCCGACGGGGACCGTCGATTTGGGGACGAACACGGTAAAGCCCTCCAGCAGGCCGGCGATCTCTTCGGCGGCGGCATAGACGTAGGAGAGGTCGGCATGGCCATCGCCACGGCGCGAGGGCGTGCCGACGGCGATGAACACCGCATCGGCCTTGGCGACGGCGGCGGCGGCCTCGGTGTCAAAGGTCAGGCGTCCAGCCTTGACGTTCTGAGCCACCAGAACATCCAGGCCCGGTTCGAAGATGGGAATGCCGCCGGCCCGAAGCCGCTCGATCTTGCTGGCATCCTTGTCGATGCAGACGACGTCATGACCAAAGTCGGCAAAGCAGGTTCCGCTCACCAGACCCACATAGCCGGTGCCAATCATCGTAACGTGCATCGTCGTTCCTCAAGTTCCAGCAGGCCCTGCGTCAGGCCGGTACATGTTTTCGCAGCGCAGCAAAAGCCGCGCCGTCAGACTTCCTGGTTATAGGCACCGACCTCCGGTCGTGTTGCCAGCCGGGGTTTGACCTCCTGGTGGAACAGAGCTCGCATGTCGGCATCCGACTGCGTGCTCTCCACCACCACCACGATTTCGGGCTTGTTGGAGGAGGCCCGGACCAGCACCCAGGAGCCGTCCTCCAGGGCCACGCGAACGCCATTGACGGTGATGACCTCGACGATCTTCCGCCCGAGGATCGTGCCGCCCGTCTTGGCCAGGGCCTCGTACTCGGCGACGACGCCTTCCACCACGCCGTACTTCACCTCATCACCGCAGTGGGGGGACATGGTCAGGGAGGTATAGGCGACCGGCAGGGCCTCCTTCAGTTGGGAAAGGGTCTTGTCGGGATTGCGGTCCATCATGGCCAGGATGGCCGCCGCCGCCGTGAGCCCGCAGTCATAGCCACGCCCCAGAGGGTCGTTGAAGAAGAAGTGCCCGCTCTTTTCAAAGCCCGCAAGGGCACCAAGCTCGGCGGTCTTGCGCTTGATATAGGAATGGCCGGTCTTCCAGTAGACGGTCTTGGCCCCGTTGGCGGCCAGCACGGGATCGGTCGCATAGAGGCCTGTGGACTTCACATCGACGACGAAGGTGGCCTTGGGGTGAAGGGCCGAGAGGTCACGGGCCAGGATCAGGCCGATCTTGTCGGCAAAGATCTCTTCGCCGGTGTCATCCACCACGCCGCAGCGGTCGCCGTCGCCGTCGAAGCCCAGGGCCAGGTCCGCGCCGTGCTCGCGCACAGCCTTGGCCATCTCCTGCAGCATCTCGTGGTCTTCGGGATTGGGGTTATAGCGCGGGAAGGTCCAGTCGAGATCGCAGTCCATCTCCACCACCTCGACCCCCATGCGGCGCAGGGCATCGGGCGCAAAGGCACCGGCCGTGCCATTTCCGCAGGCGCAGATCACCTTCAGGGGTCGCTTGATGGCAACGCGCGCCACGATATCGGCGACATAGCGTTCGGGCACCCCGCTCACATGGGTCAGGGTTCCGCCGGGACGCATCTGGCCCTGCCCCCCCAGGACGATGTCCTTCAGGCGACCCATCTCGACCGGGCCAAAGGTCAGGGGTCGCTGGGCCCCCATCTTCACTCCGGTCCAGCCGTTCTCATTGTGGCTGGCGGTGACCATGGCGACGCAGGGGCTATCAAGGTCAAACTGGGCGAAATAGGCGATGGGCGAGAGGGCCAGGCCGATGTCCAGCACCTCGCAGCCTGCGGCCAGGAGCCCCACGGTCAGGGCCTGTTTCACCGAAATGGAGTAGGAACGGAAGTCGTGACCCACCACGATCTTCCTCTGTCCCAGTTCCTGGATATAGGTCCCAAGGCCCAGGCCCAGGGCCTCGATTCCCAAGAGGTTGATGTCGGGTCCCAGCAGCCAGCGGGCGTCATACTCCCGAAAGCCCGTCGCCTTCACCAGAGGATAGATCTCATAGTCCAGGGTGTTGGGGATCAGGTCGGCGCGCGGGACAGGAAGCATCGGAACTCCATCGGACTTGTTTGATCGGGGCTCTTAAAGATCAAGGGGCCTTAAGACCATGCGAACTCCGGCGGCGAAGGGTGTCATGGCAGTGCCTAGACCCCAGCGCGCACCAGGTCGTGAACGCGAAGAATTCCCACGGGCTGCTGCCCCTCCACCACAAACAGCACCGTGACCATGGGCAGGGGGTCGCTCATCAGGGCCAGGGCCTCACCGGCCAGCATGCCGGGGGGGGCAGTCTTCCGAGGTCCCGGCGTCATCACCTCACCGGCGGTGCGGCTCATCAGGCCCTCGATATGGCGGCGCAGGTCGCCGTCAGTGATCACCCCGCACAGAGCACCCGTGGCATCGGTGACGCCCACGATGCCGAAGGCCTTCTGGGTCATCACCAGCAGGGTCTCGGCCATGGGGGTTTGCTGGCTCACCAGAGGCAGGTCCGCGACGCCATGCATCAGGTCCCCCACCGTGCGCAGCATGGCCCCCAGCTTGCCGCCGGGATGAAAGGTCTTGAAGTCCTTGGCGGTGAATCCCCGTCGCTCCAGCAGAGCTACCGCCAGGGCATCTCCCAAGGCCATCTGCAGGGTGGTGGAGGTGGTGGGGGCCTTGACCTCGGCCGTGGCCTCGGCGGCATCAGCCAATTGCAACACCACATCGGCGGCCCGTCCTAAGGCGCTCTGCGGGTCGGCGGTCAGGGCGATCAGGGGGATCTTGAAGCGCCGGGAATAGGCCAGGACATCGGCCAGTTCCTTGACCTCGCCGGATTTTGACAGACACAGCACCACATCGCCCTCGGCGATCATGCCCAAGTCGCCGTGGCTGGCCTCATTGGCGTGGACGAAGAAGGCCGGTGCGCCGGTGGAGGCGAAGGTGGCGGCGATCTTGCGCGCCACATGGCCTGACTTGCCGATCCCCGAGCAGACGATCTTGCCCTTGGCGGCCGCCAGGATGTCCACAGCCCTTGTGAAGGCCTCCCCCAGGCCATCGGCCTGCAGGGTCAGGGCGTGGGCCTCGGCAGACAGCACTCTGCGGCCCACGGCGACGGCATCAAAATCAGTCATTGGGTTGGCGATATGGCTTGGCGCTGGAGGTCGGAAACCGCCTCCCGCGCCCGGTTGATACGCTGGTTGGAGGCCTCGGCCTCACGCTTCATGGCCGCCTGCATGGCCGGTGTTCGCTGCACCGGGGGATGGCCAAAGGGCTCGGGCGAGCGATCCCCCAGCCCCTGT
>JANPAO010000623.1:0-5183 GCA_031429955.1 Phenylobacterium sp.
GGCCACCGACAGGTGAGCCTCTTCGCGCGGTGTGATGATCTGCAGCTTCAGACCGGTCTCCTCGGCGACGCGGTCGATGAACGCCTGGCCGTTCTCAGCCATGCGGCAGGCCTGGGTGGCAATGGCCTTGAGCTTGATGACCTTGCGGCGGCGAACCTTCTCGGCGCTGATCTTCAGCGCGGCCAGGGCCCGATCCATGGCCACCTCCGACAACCGCCCGCTCTGGGACAGCCCCTCCCCCAGCCGCACGATGCGCGAAAAGGCCTCCACCACCCGGAAGGTTTTCCCAGCCGGGGTGGCGATCAGCAATCGACAATTGTTGGTGCCAAGGTCGAGCGCGCCATAGCACGGCAGCTCGCCCGCAACCCTTTCCCGGCCATTCCTCATGGCGCCGGGCGCACGCAGCGCCTCAGACATGGACCAACCTAGCGTCCTTCGCAGACGCCAGTACGGACGCCTCGTTTCCCGGCTACTGTAGCAAGCTCATTCGCCTGTCGGAAGGCGGCCTCTTGAACACGGACGCGTGAGCGCTACGTTCATCCTCCAGTTAGGGACCACGGTGTAGATTCTCAGTCATGGACGCTCGAGTCGAAAAGCCCAATGCCGGCCACCTGCCCAACCCTGCGGCGATCGCAGATGTGCGGATGGCGAAGTTTGCCATCGGCGATGTGGTCAAGCACCGGGTGTTCAATTTTCGCGGCGTGATCTTTGACGTCGATCCCACCTTCGCCAATACCGAGGAGTGGTGGCAGTCGATCCCCGAGCATGTCCGGCCGCGCAAGGACCAGCCCTTCTACCACCTGCTGGCCGAGAACGACGAGAACGCCTATGTCGCCTATGTCTCCGAGCAGAACCTGCTGCCTGACGAGAGCGGTGAGCCGGTAGGACATCCCCAGGCACCCTTGATCTTCGAGTCCTTTGCCGAGGGTCACTACACACTGCGCCAGCGCATCAGCCACTAGGCGGGCGGCGCACGGGTTGGCCGCGATTGAGGCCGGCCGCGCAACGATTTTCCGACATCGGCACCAATCGCCGGTCAGATTGAACGGAACTTTCCCTAGATTCAGGGCAATCTCTGGTCGTGCCCAAGGACCTCGACATCCCCCCACCCGGTGCCCGCGCCGATTGGACCATCGATCAGGACTGGGGTGCCTATACCCTGGCCGAGCATCAGACCTGGCGGACCCTATACCAGCGGCAAACCGAGTTGCTGCCTGGGCGGGCTTGCGAGGCGTTTCTGCATGGGCTTCAGGTGCTGGACCTGAACCGGGAGGGGGTTCCGAACCTGGCGCGGATCAATCAGGACCTCCAGCGCCTGACCGGTTGGCAGGTGGTGGCGGTGCCGGGGCTGGTTCCCGACGGGATCTTCTTTGAGCACCTGGCCAACCGCCGGTTCCCCGCCGGTCAGTTCCTGCGCAAGCCCGATCAGTTGGACTATCTGCAGGAGCCCGACATCTTTCACGATGTCTTCGGCCATGTGCCCATGCTCACCGACCCGGTGTTTGCCGACTATATGGCGGCCTATGGTCGTGGGGGGCTGCGGGCCCTGGGCCAGGGACAGCTGCACAATCTGGCGCGGCTCTATTGGTACACGGTGGAGTTTGGCCTGTTGGAGACGGCTGAGGGTCTGCGGATCTATGGGGCAGGCATCGTCTCTTCGCGGGCAGAGTCGATCTATGCCCTGGAGTCTGGCGTGCCCAACCGACTGGGGTTTGATCTGGAGCGGGTAATGCGGACCCCCTATCGGATCGACGATTTTCAAGAGGTCTATTTCGTGACGCCGTCGATCCAGGCCCTGCTGGACGCCACCCTCCAGGACTTCACCGGCATCTATCAGCGGCTGGCGCGGCGCACCGACTTAGAGATCGGGGCGATTGAGCCCACCGATCGGATCTTTGAGCCTCAGTAGTCCTGGCGCCAGCGGACGGCGAGTTTGGCGTCGCCCTGGCTGGCCAGTTTGGAGAGGATGGACAGGTTTCGGCCGACCCGCCATTCCACCTGGGCCGAGGGGCCTGCGCGGCCGCCGCCGGTGAGCTCCAGATAGACGTCGTCTGTCAGATACTTACCGCCAGAAACTGTCACGCCACCTTCACCGCCGCCCGCCAGGGCCAGTCGGTCGAGACCGGCGAAGGTGCGCAGGTTGCCGATGACGTCGAACCCACCACCGCCGGCCAGGGACGACAGGGCCGAGGCCAGTTGAGCGGCCTCGAGCGGGGTCAGTTGTGAGGCCGAGCGGCCAAACAGCACCTGGGACAGGACCTCATCGCTGGGCAGGACAGGGTTGGAGGTCAGGGTTATTTCGGGCTTGGCCGCCGTGCCCCGGATGCTGACCACAGCGGTGAGGGCCGGGTCGTCGCGGGTTGCTGAGAGGCTGAGGCGAATGTCGCGGGGCGAGGTGGCCAGATAGACCACACCGCGCTGGTCGAACTCGAAGCGCTTTCCAGCAAAGTCATAGTCGCCCCGCACAACCCGCGCGGCACCCGACAGGACCGGGCGGCTGGTGGTGCCCCCCACCTTGGCGTCCAGAGAGAACTCTACATCCAGGCCCCGGCCCCGCAGATAGATCCGACGGGAGGCCAGCAGGGTCACATCCAGGGTGATGCCCGACCCCCGCCGGACCTCGGCCCCCTGAAGCAGGCCGGTGTCCAGGGGTCGGTTGATCTCCACGACCTCCATGGGCACCACGCCTGAGGGGGTTGGGGTGCGGGCTGAGACGTCGGCCCGGTCGATCACAAGATTGCCGGCGAGCCGCACCTTGCCGTCCGCCGCCCGGTCCAGGCTGACCTGACCAGAGGCTGAGGCCGTGGCCTGGTCGTTGTCGATCAAGCGAAACCCGGTCAGGTCGAGCTTGAGGTTGCTGGCCCCATCGCGGGCCAGGCTGATGCGGCCATCGCCCGAGAGCTTGCCGCCATGGCCATCCCCAGCGGTAGCCTGGGTGACGTTGACGAAATTGTTGGCGACGGTGGCCCGCAGGATGACATCGCGCAGGGCCAGGCCCGTGGCCCCATCTGAGAACCGGCCGGCATCCACCGAGGCCTGGCCGGTGGCATTGGGGTCGGCCAGGGTGCCGCCAAGGGTGGCGTCTAGGCGGACCCGCCCCGCCAGTTCCCGCTCACCGCCCACAAACAGGTCCCAAAGCGGCTTGACCTCGCCGTCCGCAAACACCCGGCCCCGGATGGGCTGTTGTCGGTTGATGGCCACACGGAAGGGTCTGGCCGAGGCCTCGGTGGGCAGGACCAGATTGGCGTCGGCCTTGAGTCCGCCAGCATTGGTGAAGGCCGCGTCCAGGGTCATGCGGCTGTCGGCCAGATTGGCCTTGAAGGTTCCGTCCAATCCCTGGGATGGCGGCGAGCCCCGCCCGCGTGCGCCCTCGAGCCGGGCGTCCAGGGCGCCGCTCAACTGAGACCCCTTGCCCGACAGGGTCAGGTTGGCATCGACCTTGCCCGCGAGATCCTCATTGAACAGGCCAAGACCCAGTTGATCGAGCCGGGCACTGATCTGAGCGTTGTCGCCCCATAGCCGCCCATCGAAATCCAACCGCCCGCCGCCCAGTGCCACCAGGCGAACCCGCGCGCTACGCTCGGCGGGACCCAGGGCAAAGAGCGCGGTCTCTGCCGTCTTCAGGTCGCGCCCGCCGTAGCGCCCCTGGCCGTCGAAGGCCAGGACATGCCCGGGCGCGGCCTCGGTCAGCAGCCCACGACCCTCAAGCGACCAGGCCCCATTGCGCGACACACCCGAGGCCTGGGCCTGGTAGGGCAACCGCGACAGCGGGCCTTCTGCCGTGATGTGGGCCTTGCGGACCTCAAGCTGGCCGCCGGGGGGTCGGGCGCGCTCAGCCCGCAGATCCAGGGTGGCGCGGGCCCCGCCCGGGGCCTGGATGATCTTCACAGACCCAGCAACCTCCCCCCCCGCCAGGAAGGCCCCCTTACCCAGGGCGATGTCGAGATCCGCAGAGGATGGCGCGCGCTGGCGCAGGGCCAAGGTGCCGGAGGCCTTCAGCCCACCGGCGTTCACCACCAGATCATTCAGGTCCACCCCGCCTTGAGGGAACCGGAAGGCGGCGCGTGCCATGGCTGGGCCATAGGCACTGGTGGCGGTCAGGGCGATCTGACCGCTACCGCCGTCGGGTTGCCGGGCGAAGGTCAGGGTCATGTGCGCGGCGGTCAGGGGCAGGCGCGGCAGGTCGAGGGCATCAAGGTCAGCCACCAGATCTGCCCTCGGTTGCCCGAGGGTGCCCGTAATCGCCCCAGACCCCTTGGCCGTGCCGGTGATCTCCGCCGGACCTGCACGGAAGGGGCCGCTGGCGCTCCAGTCCAGTTTGAACTTCAGATCGCCGGCTTCCATCACACCGGCCCCTGAGGCCTTCATTGCCGCACCGTTCAGATCGGCCTTGGCCAGGGCGACCTTGCCGCCAGCCACGGCACCCTCGGCCGACAGGCGGGGGGATGGACCCAAGAGGCGATCGAGTTCGCCATAGCCGGAGGCAAACTTGGTGCCGGTGGCCGCGACCGTCAGGTTCCACGGCTTGCCGGCCCCGCCCTGGCTCGCGCTCCAGGTGGCCGTGGCGGTGCCGCTGGCGCCTGGCCGGGCCGCGGCAAGGTTGGAGACATCAGCACGTCCCTTGAAATTCAAACCGCCGATCAGGCCCCGGCCACCGCTGGCCTGGACCTTCAAGCCCGCGCCGGTCGCCTGGATGTCCCTGAGCGATAGCCGACCGTCGGCCAGTCGCTGGGCGTCAAACCTGGCGGTGGGGCGGGCACCCAGAATCGCCGCCAGGACCCCCTGCCCCGTGCCGCCGGCCCCAGCCATATCTCCGGTCAGGGTCCAGACCCCGGCCTTTCGGGCAAGCGTCAGCGGGCCCGACACCCGCTCCAGGCCATAGGAGGCCAGCCGCAGGCGGTCCACCGCCAAGGTCCCCGCATAGCGTAGGTCCCGGAGGTCGCCGGTGAGCAGGCCCACGGTGCGGGCCGGGCCCATGTCAGGTCCGCCGCTGATCGTCGAGAGGGTCTGGGTCTCCAGGGCGAGGTTCAACCCCTTGGGACCAAGCGCCCGAGCTTTCACGTCGGCCTTGCCTCGGGCCACCCGGGCCAGGTTGGCGGAGCGGGCCTGGAGGGAAAGATCATAGAGGGCTGTCTCGGTTTTGGTCCCGGTGATGCCGAAGGTGACCTCCGGTCCCAGCCGCC
>JANPAO010000624.1:0-8228 GCA_031429955.1 Phenylobacterium sp.
GACAAGCCCGACGAAGACGTTCAGGGTGGGAGGCTACCTGCGCGGGCAGGCTGAATAGGGGTTATTGCAACTGTCAGCGTAACCCCGTGAATTGCGGTGATGGTGTGGGCGGCGCTGACCGCAATGTAGAGCGCGAGCACCGGTTCGATCACATCTGCGGAAATTCGGTCGATGCGCCCCTTCCGATCTGATAAGCTAGCTATCGAGCTAGCCAGATGGAATTGAGCGATGCACAGCGTTGGTGTTTTCGAGGCGAAGAACCACCTCACTGCCTTGCTTGATGAGGTCGAGGGCGGCGGCGAGGTCATCATCACCCGTCGCGGCAAGCCGATCGCGAGACTGGTGCCCCTGGAGGCCGGCCTTCATCACGCCAAGGCGCAAGCGGCCGCAGACGGGCTGCGCGCGGCGAGCAAGGGCCTGACGCTTGGCGACCTGACGATAAAGGCGCTGATCGGTGAAGGTCGTCAATGAGCCTGGTTCTGGACAATTCCATCGCCTTGGCCTGGTGCTTCGAGGATGAGCAGACCGACGCGATCATGGCGCTGCTCGACAGGGTGGCCCGCGAAGGTGCCATGGTTCCACAGCTCTGGCCCATCGAGGCGATCAATGGCCTGCTGACCGCCGAGCGTCGAGGTCGGATCGGGCGCGAGACGCGCCAACGCCTTGCCGGTTTCCTGCAGGCCTTACCGATCCAGACCGATGACGAAACCGCCGGCAGATGCTGGACAACCACCGCGACAATTGCCGGGCGCCATCGCTTGACGGCATATGATGCGACCTATCTGGAATTGGCGATGCGCCTTGGCCTTCCGCTGGCCACCCAGGACACCGCCTTGATCGCCGCTGCCCAGACCGTCGGCGTGGCACTGCTTCCGGCTCTGTGAGGCTGATCGGGAAGGCGGGGCACACACGCACGGTCGTGCTCCGGGACCCCCCAGGTACCCCGCGCGGGGGTTTATCGGTGACATGATATCAATTGCCTAAACCGGTGTCCGAGCGCAGTTGCACCCGTCCCTGTCGGCCTCACCCTACCCCGCCCGCAGCCGAGACTCCCGCCCCGCCAGCCGCTATCAAGGCAAAACTCAAACACCCGGGAGCAGGCACCATGAGCGGCAAGGATTTCCAGGACTTCGTGGTGGTGGTGACCGGGGGGTCCACGGGGCTTGGTCGTGCCATCGCCGTCGAGACCGCCAGCCGAGGCGCGCAGGCGGTGATCATCAACTATGCCTCCAGCGCCGATGAGGCCGCCGAGACCGCCCGTCGGGTCGAGGCCCACGGGGCCAAGGCCATCACGGTCCAGGGGGACGTGGCCTCTGACGAGGACTGCCGGGCCATCGTCGCGGCGGCCGCGCCGTTCGGGCGAATCGATGCCCTGTTCACTAATGCCGGGGTCACTAAGTTCGCCAGCCACGCCGACCTCGACGCCGTGAACGCCGATGATTTCCTGCGGCTCTACAGCGTCAATGTGGTGGGGGCCTATCAGATGGTCCGCGCCGCCCGCAGCCTGCTGGAGGCCGCGCCCCAACCAGGGGCCGTGGTCAATACCGCCTCCATCGCCGGCATCCTTGGCATTGGCTCCTCCATCCCCTATGCGGCCTCCAAGGGCGCCCTGACCACCATGACCCTGTCCCTGGCACGCGCCCTGGCTCCCCGCATCCGGGTCAATGCCATCTGCCCTGGTTTCATCGATACCCCCTGGTTCGGCAAGGGCCTGGGCGATGACCGCGCGGCGCGCTTGGCTGAGGGGGCGGCAGCCTCTGCCCCACTCAAGGCGGCATCGAGCGCTGAGGATATCGCCGGCGCGGCGGTGTTCCTGGCGGCCCCGGCCTCCAAGCACATCACCGGCGAGACTCTGTTGGTGGATGCCGGCAGCCACCTGAACAACGCACCGCCTAGATAGCTGTTAACCCTGAAACCTAGACCGTGGCCCAAAGGGCACAGTCGGGCGCCTATTGATCGAGCAGGCGAGGCTATTAGTGCATAAACAGGTCACACAACTTAGGTTGCCGTCAGTGCTGCGCCGCTCGCCCTTGATTTGGATCTCGCCTGTGTTGCGATCTCCCATCACGGTCAGGGCGATGCTCGGCTGAATGAATGGGGATAAATCCAAATGAAGACCTTTAAGACTCTGCTTCTTGCCGCTGCGGCCACGGCCGTCATGGGTGGCACCGCCTTCGCCGCCGACGACAGCATCGCCCTGTCCTTCAACCTGGGTGCCAACAGCGACTACGCGTTCCGCGGCGTGAGCCAAACCGACGAAGGCGTCCAAGTCTTCGGCGGCGCTGATGCGACCCTCTACGGCATCGGCTATGCGGGCGTCTGGGCGTCCAATGTCGACTTCGGCAACGGCATCGACCTGGAATATGACGTCTATGCGGGCATCAAGCCCGTCATCGGTCCCGTCAATCTGGACCTGGGCGTGATCTATTACGGCTATGCCAACCAGCCGGTCGGCGCCAGCGCCGACTACCTGGAATACAAGGCCGCCGCCTCCACCGCGCTCGGTGCCGGCACCGTGGGCGCCGCCGTCTACTACTCCGACGAATTCTTCGGCGGCACCGGCAAGGCCACCTACTACGAGGTCAATGGCACCTTCCCCGTGGCTGACAAGCTGACGGTCTCGGGTGCCTATGGTCGCCAGGAAGTGGTGGGCAATGCCGACTACAGCACCTGGAACCTCGGCCTGGGCTACGCCCTGAACGATACCGTGGGCCTGGACCTGCGCTATCATGACACCAGCGAGCATGGCTTCGGCAACATCTACAACAGCCGCGTCGCCGTCGGGATCAAGGCCTCCTTCTAAGGCCTGACCCAAGTTGAATATCTGGAAGGGCCGTCCGTCACCGGGCGGCCCTTCTGTTTTCCGCCGGTCGAGATTAGAGCCCTTTCCCTTTAGACGGAGCCGTCTAAAGGGAAAGGGCTCTAATTCAAAAAGTTAGAGCATGTTTCGATCCGATAACCGGTTCCCACTTATCGGAACCTGCTCTTGGCCACGGCAAGGTCCAACGGGCGCGGTGTCATTTGCCCGTCACAGATCGCCATCAAACGTGACCGTTCGGCGTCACATCCCCCTTCCACCTGTCGTATTGGGGGAGTTTCATTGGACGATGGCGACCACGCCTCTATGGTGATGGCCTCGACGAACTTCGGAGCGACGATTCATGGAGCAGATGGCCAATCGAGCCCAGACCGTCGTCGCCGATACCTTGATCGCGGCAGGGGCCTTCTTCCTGGCCTATCTCTTGTCGGCCACCCGCATCCAGGGTGTTGATGACGGGGCCCTTTCGGCCCTCAACGTCCTCCAACTGGTGGGCCTCTATGGCCTCCTGGCCGCCGTATTTTCCACCGTGTTCCGCAAGGAACTGTCACCGTGGCGCTATGTCTCCATCCCCGACGCCCTGGTCCTGGCACGGACGGCCGTGCTCACGGCCGGTGTATTCCTGCTGGCGGTGTTTGTCATTGACCGCGCTATCGGCCTGCCACGCTCGGTGCTGGCCATGGCCACCATCTTCCAGATGACTGGCTCGATGGGAGCCCGGATCATGCGCCGGGCCCTGCATGAGCACGCCCTCGACAGCTTTGCCCCCCTGAAATCCATCCGCGACCGCGCGCCACAGGCCCCGGCCCTGCTGTTGATTGGACCGACCGCCCTTGCCGACACCTATCTGCGGGATGTGGCCCGCCGCCATGACAACACCTGGACACCGGTGGGCATTGTTGGCCCCGAGGCCCGGGACGTCGGCCAGCAGGTGCGCGGCGTCTGCATCATCGAGAGCATCAGCAATCTGGACGCCGCCCTGGCCGACCTGCGCCGCTGGAACCGCCACCCGAGGGCCATCCTGTTCCTTGATGAGCCGGGCCGGCTCAAGGGCCTGACCGCCGATCAACTGGGGCGTCTGAAGAACGACGGCATCCGTCTGCTCCGCCTGCCCTCCATCGTTGAACTCTCGCAGCATGAGGGTCTGGCCCTGCTGCCGATCCGCGAGATCAGCGTCGAAGAACTGTTGGCGCGGGACCCCATCGAACTGGATCACGAGGCGGTCAAGGCCCTGGTCCGGGGTCGTCGGATCCTGATCACCGGGGCGGGCGGCTCCATCGGGGCCGAGTTGGTCCGTCAGGTGGCTGCCTTCCAGGCCTCCCATGTCACCATGCTCGACTTCTCGGAAACCTCGCTGTTTGAGATTGACCGCGAGCTGGGCGAAACCTTTCCCGGCCTGTCGCGCTATGCCGCCCTGGTGGATGTCCGCAACCCCAATCGAGTGTCGGAATGCTTCCAGCGCCAGAAGCCCGACCTGGTGTTCCATGCCGCGGCCCTGAAACATGTCTCCATGGTTGAGCGGCACCCCTGCGAGGGGGTTCTCACCAACGTCGTCGGGACCTGGAACGTGGCCGAGGCCTCCCGCGCCTGCGGTGCGGCCCAGATGGTGCTGATTTCCACCGACAAGGCCGTTGATCCCTCCAATGTCATGGGAGCCACCAAGCGCCTGGCCGAGGCCGTGATCCAGGCTCAGCAGAACGGCCGCGGCACCCGCTTCTCGGCCGTGCGCTTTGGCAATGTCCTGGGCTCGGCCGGCTCGGTGGTGCCGATCTTCAAGTCTCAGATCGAGCGTGGCGGACCGGTCACCGTGACCCACGAGGGCATGGCTCGCTTCTTCATGACCATTCCAGAGGCCGCCCAACTGGTGCTGCACGCCACCGCCACCTGCGCCGAGGGTGCTGACGGTGCCGAGGCCCGCCTCTTCCTGCTGGAAATGGGTGAGCCAGTCCGGATCATGGACCTCGCCCACCAGATGATCGCCCTGTCAGGCCGTATCCCCGGCAAGGACATCGAGATCGAAATCACCGGATTGCGCCCGGGTGAAAAGCTCACCGAGGCCCTGCTGGATGACACCGAACGCTCCCTACCCTGCGCCCCCAAGGTGATGGAGGTGGTGTCCACCTCGGCGGTCCGCATCACCGCCAACAACCTTCACGACCTCACCACCCTCGCCGACAAGGGCGACGTCGATGACGTCCGTCAGGCCCTCTTCACCCTGGTGGCCCAGATCCGCGGCGAAAAACCCGGTGCCGCCCCCACCCTGCGTGTCGTCTCCAACGGCTGATTTCCGCCCAAAGACTTGTAGCGTCCAGTAGGGAGTTTCATGGCCACCATCCTCGTCACTGGGTCGGCGGGCTTCATCGGTTCGCACACCGCCCTTCGCCTCCTGGAGCGCGGCGATCAGGTAGTGGGCCTGGATGACCTCAACCCCTACTACGACCCCACCTTGAAGCAGGCCCGCCTGGCCCGCCTCCAAGCCCACAAAGGCTACCGCCACGCCAAGATCGACCTGGCTGACCGCCCCGCCGTGGCCCAACTGTTTGCGGAGACCAAGCCCGACGGGGTGATCAATCTCGCTGCCCAGGCCGGGGTCCGCTACAGCCTGGAGAACCCCGAGGCCTACGTAGACTCCAACATTGTGGGGTTCCTCAACATCCTTGAGGGCTGCCGCGCCATCCAGCCCAAGCACATGGTCTTCGCCTCCACCAGTTCAGTCTACGGGGCCAATGCCAAGCTGCCATTCTCAGTGCGCGACAGCGTCCACCACCCCATCACCCTCTATGCGGCCACCAAGCTCGCCAACGAGTCGATGGCCCACTCCTACGCCCACCTGTTCGATATCCCGGCCACGGGCTTCCGGTTCTTCACCGTCTATGGTCCCTGGGGCCGCCCGGACATGGCGCTCTTCAAGTTCACCCAGGCCATCCTCAAGGGCGAGCCCATTGACGTCTATGGGCAGGGCAAGATGCAGCGCGACTTCACCTATGTGGACGACATCGTATCTGGGGTCATCGCGGGCCTGGATCGCCCGCCGACGCGGGACGCGGCCTGGGACCCCATGGCCCCCAACCCCGCCACCAGCGGCGTCGCACCCTGGCGCATCCTCAACCTCGGCAACAGCCGGAGGGTCGAGCTGATGACCTATATCGAGGTGCTGGAGGCCAAGCTTGGCCGCAAGGCCAAGCTCAACCTGATGCCCATGCAGCCGGGCGACGTCAGCCGCACTGAAGCCGACACCGCGGAGACCCAAAGCGCCCTCGACTACGCGCCGGCCACTCCCATCGAGACCGGCATCGGACGCTTCGTCGACTGGTACCTGGACTACTACCGCCCCTGATTGCTGCCGAACCTCGCCTATTACGAGCGTTCGCTTGAGCCCGACCCAAATTGGGGCCTAGCTCTTGCAAGGAACCCTGGGGGGGATGTTTCAAAATGGTGCGAGCGGTTTTCTGGTGTGGCGTGGCCTTGGCGGCGATCACCGCCTCAGTCGGATGGGGGTCAACGGATCGCTCCTTCACCTACTTTCGAGACAATGCCTATGAACGAGAAGCTGCCCTGCGCACTTGCCTTTCGGGCAAGACCCACGGCGTCATCTGCGACAACGCCGCGCGCGCGGCCCATGCCGTCGCCGACCGTGACCTGCTGATGGGTCTCTATACCCCCCGCGCAAACACCGCCGTCGCCTCGATCCAGTAAACCGCTGACCTACTCACGGCGGAGCGCCGGTGCCGGACGTCGCGACAGCGCCTGCAGTGAGGCCGCCAGCCCGCCGGCGGCGGTGACCGTCATCGCGCCGATCATCAGAGCCGCCATCCCAAACCAGTCGACACTCCACTGAGCGTGGAACACCTGGGTCACGACGGGCCAGGCCGCAGCATAGCCAAGCGCCACGCCCGCAGCGCCTGCCACCACACCCACCGCGCCGTACTCCAGGACATAGACCGCCAGGATCTGACCCCGCGACGCCCCCAGCACCTTGAGAATGGCTGCCTCCCGCATCCGCGACTGAGCGCCTGCGGCAATGGCGCCGGCCAGCACCAGCAAGCCCGCCAAACCGGCCACACCCGCCGCCCCACGGATCGCCAGGGCCAGTCGACCAAACAGCTCGGTCGCTGCCTCAAGCTGCTCCCGCACCGAGATCACATTGACCTCGGAGAACGCCGCCCCAAGCGCACGGGTGGCCGCAGCCTCCTGCACCCGGCTGGCCTTGGCGATGGCGACATGACGCAGATTGGCGCCCTGGAGCGCGGTGGGGTTGAGAACGAGGGTGAAGTTGGCTCCAAATCCGCCGAAATCGATCTTACGAAGCACCGCGACCTTGGCCTCAATGTCGCGCCCCAGCACCGACAGCGTCACCCTGTCGCCCACCTTGAGCCCGCCGGCCTTGGCGACGTCCGTCTCCATGGCCAGCAGCGGCGGCCCGGCGTAGGCCTCCGACCACCAGCGGCCCTCGAGGACCCCCGCCGAGGGTGGCTCGGCACCAATGGCGGAGATGGAGATGTCATTGTCATAGGCCCAGCGCTCGGAGGCGGCGATCCTGGTCTTGTCCACCGGCTGGCCACCAATATGGGTGATCCGCCCGGTGACAAAGGGGGCGCGGAGATAGATGTCGGGGGTCAGGGGCTGGGCAAAGGCGCGCGATATGGCGGCATCGAATTGCGTGATGCGGTCACCCGGGATCTCGGTGAACACCAGGGCTGGGGCTGTCCTTGGTGCCACCTCGGCAATCTGGCCTAGCAGGCTGGACTGTATCAGCACGACGGCGGCCAGAAGGGCGACGCCCAGGCCGATGGCCGGAGCCGCCGTGCGGGCCGCCGATCGGGGACCGGCCAGGTTGGCCAGGGCGATGCGCAGGCTTCCTCGTGTTCCAGCCCGCACTCGACCGGCAACCCAAACCCCGCCAAGACCCAAAGCCCACAGGAGGCAGAAGGCCACCACTACCCCGGCGATCATGACCCCTGCGGCAAAGGGGGTCGGGGCGGTGGCCACCGCGAGGGCCGCCAGAATGACCGCCGCCAGCAGGGCCAGCACGATTTCAAGGCTCCAGCCAAACCGGGTGGGAAGGTCGTGTCGAAACAGGGTGGCTGGCGAGGTCATCCGAGCTCGAGCCAGGGGAGCCAAGGCAAAGGCCGCGGCCGCCAACAGGCCGAAGGCACCGGCCTTAAAGAGCGGGATCGGATAGACCCCAAACAGGGCTGGGACCGGGAGATCCTCGGCAATCAGCACCCCCAAGAGCAGTGGCGTGGTCGCCCCTATGGCCAGCCCAATCACCACCCCCAACAAGGCCAGGGCTCCGATCTGGATGAGGTACAGGTTTCGCACCAGCGGGCCCTCGGCCCCCAGGGCCTTGAGCACCGCAATGACCGGCTTTCGCTGCTCCAGAAAGGCTGAGACCGCGCCATGGACCCCC
>JANPAO010000625.1:0-2004 GCA_031429955.1 Phenylobacterium sp.
GGCCTGGTCGAAGGCAAAGTCCTGGAACCGGGCCTGGGTCAGGACCGGCGCAAACCCGCGGGCCTCCGCATTGCGCGCACAGATCTGCAGCATGTCGGGGGAATGATCAAAGCCGGTCATGTCCAGACGCGCCTCCAGCAGAGGAATGAACAGGCGACCGGTTCCCACCCCGGCCTCCAGGATGGGGCCTTCCAGGTCTTTGAGGCGCTGGCTGTAGTAGGCGATGTCGAAGAGGGAGCCCACCGGCTTGTCGAGGTCGTAGATCTCGGCGCAGAGGCTGCCGTAGCGATTGGTGATGTCAGTCATGATGTCTCGTCAGCACAGCGAGCCTTTGGCCCGCCGATTGTCAGGCATGCGTCCAGGACCCTGTGGGGCGGTGGTCGCGCGAAATGTGCGGACGCTGAGAGGGGCGCTAGACGCCCAAGGCGATCCGCGTTGACGAACGAGCCTTCATGAAACCGCCTCCCTGATCTGAGTTGACCCCACAAACTTGCGCGGTGGCCTTGAGGCTGTCAATTGCGCATCCAGACCGGGGGGCAGAGCATGAGTGCGCGGCGCATCCATATTGTCGGGGCTTCGGGATCGGGGACGACGACCCTGGCCGCCGCCGTAGCGCAGGCCCTGGGCGTGCCCCAACACGACAGCGATACCTTCTTCTGGTTGCCCACCGATCCGCCTTTCGCCGTTCAACGCCCCCAGTCAGAGCGGCTGGCCATGCTTGTCGCGGCCTTGTCTGGGGAGGGTTGGGTCCTGTCAGGCTCGCTGCTGTCCTGGGGCCTGGAGGTGGTGGACCGGTTTGATCTGGTGGTCTTCCTCTATCTCGACCCGGAGATCCGGATCGCGCGCACCCTGGCGCGCGAGCGGGCGCGGTTTGGCCACCGCATCGAGGCCGGCGGCGACATGTATGACATGCACCAGGCCTTCATCACCTGGTCGCGCGGCTATGATGATGGATCCAATGGCGGTCGCAGCCTGGCGAGCCACCGGGCCTGGCTCGATACCCTGGGCTGTCGGGTCCTGGAGATCACTGACGCCCCAAGTGTTGAGGATGCCGTCGCCCGAGTGCTTGGGGTCTAGGCTTTAGTCGCCGATCTCCCGGGCCTCTTCCGGCAGCATGATCGGCACGCCGTCACGGATCGGATAGGCCAGCCTGGCGGATTTCGAGACCAGCTCGGCTCTGTCGCGATCATAGGTCAGGGGGCTGTGGGTCACTGGGCAGACCAGGATTTCCAGCAGGCGCGGATCGATCTCGACGGTCATGGCAGGCAGGGGCTCGGTCATGGCACCATCCCTACTGCATGGAATAGCCGGCGTCATCGTCGTCTTCCAGGGCGTCGATCTCCAGCAGGGTGGTGAGGGCGTCCACCCGCTCGATCAGGGTGGGGGCCTCCAGCAGGGCCTGCTTCTCCTGGGGGGCGAAGGGCAGGCCCATGGCCAGGCTGGTGACCAGGGCATCCAGGGGCGCGACCTTGGCGGTATCCCAGTCGATGTCCAACTCGCGCCGGTTCAGGTAGGTCTTCAGGGCCTTGGCAAACCGCTGGCGGTCATAGTCATCCGGATCGGGCTGTTCTTCAGCGAGGTCGCCGACAAAGGGAGCGAAGGCGGCGCGGACCTGACGATAGGGGGTCTTGGCCGGCAACTCCTCGCCGGCGCTAAACCGGCAGACCCCGGTCAGGGTGATCAGATAGGTGCCGTCGGAGGTTTCATTGAAGCTGGTGATCCGGCCCGCACAGCCGACATGGGCGAGATTGGGCCGGGCCCGCTCGCCGCCGGCCCGGGTCTGGACCATGCCGATCATCCGGTCCCCGGCCATGGCGTCGTCCACCAGGTTCAGATAGCGCGGCTCGAAGATGCGCAGGGGCAACTCCCCGCCGGGCAACAGCATGGCACCGTCCAGGGGAAAGACCGGGATCACCTGTGGCAGGTCACCAGGGCTCTGATAGCCCCCCGGTGTGGCGCGTTCGCCGGTCATGAGAACAGGATCGACGACAGCCGCCGCCGTCC
>JANPAO010000626.1:0-8546 GCA_031429955.1 Phenylobacterium sp.
GCTGCTGACCGAGGTGGAGGGCAAGTTCAAGGGCGTGCTGGAGAGCCTGGTGATCGACACCGAGAGCGATCACAACACCCAGGAAACCGCCCGCCGGGTGGCCAAGATGTACCTGACCGAGGTGTTTCGTGGTCGTTATGCCAGCGCCCCGGCGGTCACCGAATTTCCTAATGCCGAGGCCCTGAACGAGCTGATGATTGTCGGGCCCATCACAATCCGCAGCGCCTGCAGCCACCATTTCTGTCCGATCATGGGCAAGCTGTGGGTGGGACTGATGCCTAACGAACATTCGAATCTGATCGGATTGTCGAAGTACTCGCGCCTGGCCGAATGGGTGATGTCACGACCCCAGATCCAGGAAGAAGCCATCACCCAGATGGCCGACCTGCTGATGGAAAAGGTGCGACCCGACGGCCTGGCCGTCGTCATGGAGGCCGATCACTTCTGCATGCACTGGCGGGGCGTGAAGGACAACGAGACCATGATGATCAACAGCGTCATGCGCGGCTCCTTCCTGAAGGACCATCACCTGCGCAGCGAGTTCCTCTCGCTGCTTAAGCACCGGAGCTGAAGATGCTGGTTCGCTGCCTCTATGCCAGCCGTCCCGCCGCCGCCCTGCAGGGGGCCGGTCTGGACCTGATCTTAGAACAGTCACGCAAGAACAACCCCGCCCTAGGGATCACCGGCCTGCTTTGCGTCTCGGAGAACCTGTTCATCCAGGTGATCGAGGGCGGCCGTGACGAAGTGTGCGATCTCTACAACGCCATCGTCGCCGACGACCGCCACCAGCAGGTGCGGCTGCTGACCTATGAGGAAATCACCGAGCGCCGGTTTGCCAACTGGACCATGGGCCATGTGAGCATCAGCAAGCTCAACCCCTCCCTGCTGTTGAAGTACTTCAAGCGGGTGGAGTTCGACCCCTTCGACTGTTCGGGTGCCGCGACCATGGCCCTGCTAGGGGAACTGGTGGCCACGGCCTCGATTCTCAACCGGCCGGAATAGGTCGAAGGGGCCTCAGCTTTTGGGGGCGGCCGTGTCTGCGCGGTTCCGCAGGGTCAGTTAGTGGATCTTGGCGGCTGGCCAAGGCGCGGCGGCTGGTTGAGCATGAGCGTTGGATGATCCGCAGCTTTGCCCTGACCCTGGCAGCGGTGACCCTGCGGCTCTACCGACCGCTGTCCTCACTGCTGCCGGTTGCCTATGACGACGCCTACCGGGCCATTTCCTTCCTATGCTGGGTTCCCAACCTGATCGCCGCCGAGCTGAGGCTCTCGGCGCGCCATCGGCACAGCCTAACGACTTGATCCCTTTGGCTCATTCTCGCGGAAGGTGGTCAGTTGGTCCTCCAGGGCCTTGGTGAAGGCTGGCCGGCCCAAGGCGCGGGCACGGTAGGCGTCCAGACCTGGATAGGCCTTGAGAATTTCGCAGGCTTCCAACTCACGCAGCACCGTCGCCATGACGATGTCGGCCGCCGTGAAGCGGCCCTCAAGATAGGCCTTATCTCCAAGGGCCGATTCGAGGGCCTCCAGGCGCCGTTCCAACAGGGCCCGGGCTGAGGGTCGCCGCCCCTCCGTCCAATCCTGGCCGGCATAGAAGGTGTCGAGGTTCACCAGGGTCTGGGCATGGGGCTCGATGGAGTTGAGAGCCGCAAAAATCCAGGTGCTGACCCGGGCCCGTCCGGGCACATCAGCAGGGGCCAGAGCCAGCGACTTAGCCGCCAGGTGCAGGACGATGGCACCGGACTCAAACATCTCCACCTCGTCGTCGCGATAGGCCGGCACCTGGCCAAAGGGCTGCCACTGGCGATAGGCCTCCGAGCCTCGGTCGATCAGCACCACCTCATAGGGCAATGCCGCCTCCTCAAGGGCCCAGCGAATCCGCAGATCCCGGACATAGCCCTGGGCAAAGGGCGGCACCCAGCGATAGGCGGTGAATTGAATGGCCATGCAGAATTCCCCCCTGGAAAGGCAAAAGGTCGCACAATCTTCCACCATCTGCGACATTCGTGCACGCAGGCACCGCATTTCCGTCTCCGTTCCGACGCTCAAAGCTGATAGGGAGCGAGCAAGACGGTCGAACTGGCCGCAAAGCTGAGATCTTGAGGGGGCAGAACAGGGCAGATGGCCAATCAGGGCGTCGCCATTCGCGGACAACGGAGCTTGCTGCGGCAGATCCGCGAGGCCCTGGCCGGCGGCGGGCCCGCGCAGCAACGCCTGGACATGGTGGTGCGGATCATTGCGCGGTCCATGGTGGCTGAGGTCTGCTCGCTCTATATGCGCGGCAGCACCAATGACGTGGAACTGTTCGCCACCGAGGGCCTGGACCCCACCGCCGTTCACGTCACCCGGCTGAAGCCGGGCGAGGGCCTGGTGGGCGAGATCCTGCGCCTCGGCCGGCCCCTGAACCTGTCAGACGCCCCCAATCATCCGGCCTTTTCCTATCGCCCGGAGACCGGGGAAGATCCGTTCCACGCCTTCATGGGTGTGCCCCTGCTGCGGGGCGGTCGGGCCATCGGGGTGCTGGTGGTCCAGAACCGCACCGAGCGGGTCTATTCCGACGACGAGGTCGAGGACCTGCAGATCGTCGCCATGGTGCTGGCCGAGATGGTGGCCGGCAGCGAATTGGCCAGTGAAGGCGCCCTGCGGCACGTCGATCTCGTCCCCCACAAGCCCGAGCGGCTGAAGGGGGCCAAGTTCGCCGATGGCCTGGCCCTGGGGGTGGTGGTTCTGCATGAGCCGCCGGTGGCCACCAGCAAATTGCTCTCGGACGACGTGGCGGCCGAAGAAATCCGGCTGGCCACCGCGATTTCCAGCCTGCAGGCCCAGATTGACGAGATGCTGGAGGGCCAGCACGGTCTGGTGGAGGCCAGCTATGAGGTGCTGGACACCTATCGGATGTTCGCCCACGACCGCGGTTGGAACCGCAGCCTGGAGGACGCGGTCCGCAACGGCCTGACCGCCGAGGCTGCTGTGGAACGGGTGCGATCAGAGCACCGCGCCCGCCTGGGCCAGGCCCGTGACCCCTATCTGCGCGAGCGGTTGCACGATCTGGAAGACCTCAACGACCGGCTGCTGCGCCACCTGTCCGGAGAGGGCCACAAGGCCCGCGACCTGCCGCCCAACGCCATCCTGATCGCCCGCAACCTGGGGCCGGCCGATCTGCTGGAGTATGACCGCACCAAGCTCAAGGGCCTGCTGCTTGAGGAAGGTTCGGCGGCCAGCCATGCGGCCATCGTGGCGCGCGCCCTGGATATCCCCTGCGTCGGGCGACTGGCGGGCTTGCGCGACAAGGTCTCGGAGGGCGACCCGGTCATTGTCGATGCCGAGACCGGCGAGGCCTATCTGCGACCCCGGCCCGACGTCATCAAGGCTCTGCAGGCCAGGCTTGAGGTGCGGATGCAGCGCCGGGCGGAGTTCGCCAAGCTGCGCGACACCCCGGCCTTCACCCGCGACGGGGCCAAGATCACCCTGTTGATGAATGCGGGCCTGGACGTGGATCTGGACATCCTGGGCGAGACCGGCGCCGAGGGCATCGGCCTGTTCCGCACTGAGTTCCAGTTCATGGTGGCCGAGGAAATGCCCCGGTTCAACGCCCAGACGGCCCTCTATGGCCGGGTGATGGATGCCGCCGGCGACAAGGCCGTGACCTTCCGCACCCTGGATCTCGGCGGCGATAAGGTGCTGCCCTATCTGGAGGCCGAGCGGGAGGACAATCCAGCCCTGGGCTGGCGGGCGATCCGCATGGGCCTGGATCGTCCGGCCCTGTTGCGGCTGCAACTGCGCGCCCTGATCGCCGCCGCACGCGGTCGCCCCTTGCGGATCATGTTCCCGCTGGTGGCCAATGTGGATGAGTTCCGGGCCGCGCGTGCCATGGTGGACCACGAGATCGCCTGGGCCTTGCGGCGCGGTCGCGCCGAACCGTCACGGCTAGAGGTGGGGGCCATGATCGAGGCCCCTTCCCTGATCTGGCATCTGGACGCCCTGCTGCCCATGACCGACTTCGTCAGCGTCGGCACCAATGACCTGATGCAGTACCTGTTCGCCGCCGACCGGGGGAATCCTCGGGTGGCCGATCGCTATGACTTCCTGTCGCCACCGGCCCTGCGCGCCCTGCAACAGATCCAGCAGGCCTGCGCCGAAAGCGGCACCCCGGTCTCGGTGTGCGGCGAGATGGCGGGGCGGCCCCTGGAGGCCTTCGTCCTGGTGGCCCTGGGCTTTGACCGGCTGTCCATGCCGCCGGCCGGGATCGGGCCGGTCAAGCAGATGGTGCTGTCCTGCGATCAGGGGGCGGCCAAGCGGGGGGTCTTGGCCCTGATCAAGAGCTCGGCGGGATCGATCCGCAACGAGATCGAGACCCTGGCCCGCAAGACCTCTGTCGCCATCTAGACGGCAAGGTCAAAGTCGGTTTAGGCTCTGCCTTCCAGTTGGAGGACCCTTCCGTGACCACAGACAGCTGATCGGGCGGCGCACCGCGCGCCACGCTTTCCCCTTCATGTCTCAGACAGACTCCGCGCCCACGGGCCGGATCGCCACGGATATTCCATGCCCCAATCCCACACCCCCGCGCCTGAGGGCGCGACTCCGTTTGCCGATCTCAACGGCGTGCTTGATCAGCTCGTAACCCGTGCCCAAGCGTTGCTCGGCGACAACTTCGTGGGGGCCTATCTGCACGGCTCCTTTGCGGTTGGCGACGCCGACGAGGCCAGCGACGTCGACTTCATGATCATCACGGCCCGCGATGTCACCCTGGCCGAGCAACCCGCACTCCAGAGGATGCATGCCGACCTGTTCCGCCTTCCCTGCCGCTGGGCGCAGCACCTGGAGGGCTCCTATGCGCCGGCCGCCGTGATCGCGCGCTGGTCAACCGAACCCCGCGACCCGCCCGATGAGCCGCGACCGCCCGGCTGGGGAGACCCTGGCCTGTCGAACCTGCCGGCCCGGACCTATCCCTTGCTCTATCTGAACAATGGCGCCGACCATCTGGTGCGCTCTGAGCACGACAACACCCAGGTGGTTCGCTGGTGCCTGAGGGAAAAGGGGATCACCCTGGCGGGACCACCCCCCGGTGACCTGATCGAGACGGTGACGCCCCAGGCCTTGCGTGGCGAGATCGGCAGTACGTTCCGGCGGGTCACCACCCTGTGGCTGGGGGCACCGGCCAAGATCGAGCAGGCCTGGCTGCAGGCCTTCATCGTCACCTTCTACTGCCGGATGCTGCACAGTCTGGAGACTGGCACGGTGACCTCCAAGAAGGCCGCCAGCGCCTGGGCCAAGGGGCGGCTGGATCCCAAGTGGTGGCCCCTGATCGACCAGGCTTGGGCGCTGGGACGCTCTGACCTGGCGACCAAGCTGCAACCCGCCGACCGTGAGGCTGTGGCCCAGACCCTGGCCTTCGTGCGCTATGCCGTGAAGTGGGAGGCCACCTCCGGTGCCGCCGCCAAGGGGCCCCATGGTGCCGCCAAACCCCGATGGCAGGACGCTGGCGGCCGCACCCGTGGCGGCCAGGCCGCCCCCACCCCGATCCGTCCCGGCGGTCGAGGACGACGGGGGTAGAGCCTGACCGCTTTGGGGGGAATCGACCTGCGCCCTGGGCTCCTGTAGTCGTTGGGTGTTGAGGCCTGGGGAGTCGGAAACGATGGCGGAAGATCGCGTGGCCCCCAGAGTGCCCGTCACTCTGCCCGACGGGATCATCCCTGTCACCCAGGCCAATGCCCAGGCCGCGTTCGACTGGGTCTATGCCCCCTGGATCCGGGAGATGGGCCTGACCGACTTCGTGGTGCGCGAGGGCTTCTGTTCCATGCGGCTGCCGCTGAACGACCGGCTGGCCTTCTTCTCGGGGGCGGTCTGCGGCCAGGCCCTGATGGCCGGGATCGACACAGTGGCCAGCATGGCGGCCGGCACCGGTCCGCGCCAGAGCAGGGGCACGGTCTATCAGCACACTCACTTCCTGCGGCCAGCGGCGAATGACGACTTTCTGATCACCGCCCAGGTGATGCGGTGGGGCAAGACCAGCGCCTATCTCGAGTGCCGGGTGACCTTCGTGGCCTCGGGGGACCTGGTGGCCCATGCGGTGCTGGAGTTTGCCTTTTGACCACAGCGCCACCACCGCCTCAGGTGCGCCTCTCCCTGGGGGTGACCGGCCATCGCGAGGGCAACGGGGCCTTCGCCGCCAACCGGGCCGCCATTGCCGCGACCCTTGGCACGATCCTCGACATCATCGACCTGGCCGTCGCCGCCGAACCACCGCTGCTGGGACCTGGCTCCCTGGCCCCCACGCGGCTGCACTCGATGCTGGTGGATGGCTTGGACCAGATGGCGGCCGGCGAGGCCCTGACACGGGGTTGGGAACTGGTGGCCCCCCTGCCCTTTGGCCGGGCCCTGAATGTGGCCATCAATGCTCACCCGCAGAGCGTGGCCGAGGCGCAGTTTCTGCTGACCGGTGAGGGCACCTGTGGTGCGGACACCCTTGGACGGGCTGCCGTCATCGGAGCCCTGGAGGCCCGGGCCCGCCTGTTTGAGTTGGCGGACCGCGATGACGCCATTGCGGCCCTCTATCTGGCCAGGCTGGCCCAACCCAACGACGTGGCCCGCGCCCAGGCCTATTCCTCCCTGACCTCCGAGCGCGTCGCCCTGGCAGCCCAGGTGATGATCGAACAGTCGGACCTGCTGATCGGGGTCTGGGACGGTGCCAGCACCAGCTTTGTCGGTGGCACCGGCCATACCATCGCCCTGGCCCTGGATCGGGGCGCGCCAGTGGTCTGGATCGATGCTCGCGCGCCAGAACGGTGGCGCATCCTGCATGCGCCCGAGTCCCTGGCAGTGATCATGGAGGGGGCACCGTCCGCTCCCTCCCGGGAGGAGGACCTGGCCCAACTGGTGTTTGAGGCCCTACGGCCTGCCACCGGCAAGAAGCCCGGCGCCCGGCGCACCCCCCTGGATGGGATGAAGGCCCTGGACGCCGAGCGCTGGCGCGACAGGAGCAACCCAGCCTGGCACGGCTATCGCCGGATCGAGGCCCTGTTTGGGGCCGATGACATGAAGGGCCGGTTCCGCAACCTGACCCAGACCTATGAGCCACCTCATAAGATCGGCAGGGGCAGTATGGCTGGCCTCCTGACGGCCGCCAACGCCCTGCCCGGCCAAGAGCGGGCCTATGTCGCTCGCGTGGAGGAGGCTGTGCTGCGCCGATTTGCCTGGGCCGATGGGATCTCCGCACGGCTGTCAGACACCTATCGCGGCGGCATGATCCTGAGCTTCCTGTTCTCGGCCTTCGCCATCGTCGGTGGCATCGCTTACCTGCCCTTCGCCACCCCGCACGAGAAGTGGATGTTCTCCATCTTCGAGCTGGCCCTCCTTGCGGGGATATTGGGCATCACCTTTGTCGGCCAACAGCGACGGTGGCATGGACGTTGGTTTGAGACCCGCCGGGTGGCCGAATACTTCCGTCATGCCCCGATCCTGCTGCTGCTTGGGGTGGCGCGCCCCACCGGGCGATGGCCAAGGGGCGCCGAGACCTCCTGGCCCGAATGGTATGCCCGCCATGGTCTGAGGGACCTGGGGTTGCCGCAGGTCAAGCTGACGGCGGCCTATCTGCGGGGTGCGCTAAAGGAACTTCTGCTGGATCACGTAACCCACCAGCGGGACTATCACCGCTACAAGGCCAAGCGTCTGGCCCACGCCCATCATCGCCTGGACAAGCTGTCGGAGGCGATGTTCACCCTGGCGGTGGCGGCGGTCAGCGGCTACCTGGCGCTGAAGGCGGGCGGGGCCCTGCACCTGATCGACAAAGAGATCGCCTCTAGCCTGTCGATGCTGTTCAGCTTTCTGGGCGTGTTGCTGCCCACCTTCGGCGGGGCCATCGCCAGTATCCGCTACTTCGGCGATTTCGAGCGGTTCTCCGCGATTTCGGAGGTGACGGCCGAAAAGCTCGACGCGGTCGCTGGTCGCATCCAGCTACTTTTGACCGCCCCTGATGGGGCCATCGACTATACCCGCGTCGCCGAACTGGCCCACGCCGCCGACGACATCGTGGTGAGCGAGATCGAGAACTGGCAGGCGGTGTTCGGCGGCAAGCACATTACGGTGCCGGTTTAGATCAGAAGCCCAAGGCACCTGCGACCAGGAGGCCCCCGCTTACCAACAGCACACCAAATGTCGTGATCGCCCCCAGGGCGCGACCCACCAGGATATTGGTCCAGAGGCCAAGGGCATGCAGCACGCGGCCCGCCGCCAGGGCGGTCGCCAGTCCGCAGATCAGGACCTGGCTGCCGCCGTTGCCTTCCAACAGACCGATGCCGATGATGGCCAACGGCACATACTCGATGAAATTGGCCTGGGCGCGGATCTGTCGGTTGAAGGCCGCGTCCCCGCCGTCGCCGAAGCTTTGCTTGGTGGCTCGGCGGCGGGTGGCAACGGGAAGGCTAAGCAGGACAAGGAAAATGGCGGCTGCGCCGGCAAGTGCTGAGGTTATGTGTAGGTCCATAGCGTTCGTTCTCCCCAGGTTCGGCCTGCGTTCGCCGTCAGCCGAGCATGATCCAGGGCCTCGCCAAA
>JANPAO010000627.1:0-4976 GCA_031429955.1 Phenylobacterium sp.
CGCGTCAGCCCTTGCGCCGGTGGCCAAACCCAGGGCGTCGAGAATGATCGACTTGCCAGCCCCGGTCTCGCCGGTAAGCGCCGTCAGCCCCGGGCCAATGGACAGATCCAGGGCCTCGATGAGCACAACGTCGCGGATCCAAAGTCCGATCAACATGCTGGGGAAGATCGCCTGGAATCAGCGCCCCTGGGAAGCGATCAGTTCGTCCCAGACCCTGACCGTTTCAGATGGTTTCATCTGAAACGGCAAGAAGGGTCTAGATTCTAAAGTTTAGAGTGTGACGGGCGCTTCAACCGGCATCCACTTGAAGCTGTCACACTCTAGGTTCTTCAATCGGTGCGGAAGGGGGCTTAACCGTGGCGGTCTTGTCCTTGCGGAACGGCAGATGGGACAACATCCCGCCCTTCTTGGCCGTCGGTTCCACGGCAGGCCGCAGGCCCTTGTCGGTCAGGAGACCATAGGCCTCGGCGTACCAGGGGTCGCCGGGATAGTTGAAGCCCAGCACGGCCCCGTTCCGCTTGGCCTCATCCAAGAGACCCAGGGTCAGATAGGTTTCCACCAGGCGATAGAGCGCCTCCGGCGCGTGGGTGGTGGTCTGATAGCGGTCGATGACCGTCCGGAACCGACCGAGCGCAGCGATGGTGTCGCCCTGGTGCAGGTACCAGCGGCCGATGGTCATTTCCTTACCCGCCAACTGGTCATTGACCATGTCGATCTTCAGGCGGGCATCGGCGGCATACTCGCTACGGGGATAGCGTTGGACCACCTCACGCAGATTATCCAGGGCCTGGCCGGTGGCCGCCTGGTCACGACCCACATCGACGATCTGCTCGAAATAGCAGATGGACTTCAGATAGTGGGCATAGGTGGCCGCCGGGTTGCCGGGATAGAGCGAGATGAACCGGTCGGCGTCGGCGATGGCCTCGACATAGTTGTTGGCCTGATAGTGGGCATAGGCGGTCATCAGGATCGAGCGGCGCGACCATTCCGAATAGGGGTGCTGGCGCTCCACCTCCTGGAAATAGTCCACCGCCTGGTTCCAGAGCCCGCGATCCAGCCGGTCGGCACCGGTGGCATAGAGCAGTTCCACCGGGCGCTCTTCATAGGCCAGCTTCGGCCGCTTGGGTTTGCCGGCGCATCCGACGAGGGCAAGGGCAACCAGGCCGGCGACCAGCACCGAACGACCCCAGGATTTGTGAAGCAAGGACACCATCACCTCAAACAGACCAAATGCGCGCCCTCGGACGGCGAGCCCCGCTTCTACACCACGCTCGTCGGGGCGCAAACGGAAGGGAGGGCAAGTCGCAAGGAACAGCAAACGCCAAGAGAGCTATCGGAGGAGATTGTCCAAAGCGAGGCGGCATCCGCCGCCCTTGCCTTCAGACCGCGTGGGCGAGATCGTCCACAAGACTGCGATAGCGCCAGGCGCTGGGGCGCGCCACCAAGGCACGAACCACGGCATTATTGATGCTGTGACCGGCCAGAACGCCCTCGAAGCGACCCTGGATCGGGGCCCCCAGGACAAACAGATCGCCGATGGCGTCCAGGGCCTTGTGGCGCACAAACTCGTCGCGACGACGCAAGCCTTCGGGATTGAGGATCCGGTCGCCCTCGATCACCACGGCATTTTCCATCGACCCGCCCCGCGCCAGGCCCATGGCCCGCAACGCCTCGACCTCGTGCAGGAAGCCAAAGGTCCGGCAATTGGCCAGCTCGGTGCGGAAGGCCTGCTCGTCCATCGGCAGGTCCACCTGCTGGCGGCCGATGGCCTTGGACTCAAAGGCGATTTCAAAGGCCACCTCAAACCGGTCGCAGGGCTTGAGCGTTGCGCGCTTATCGCCCTCGACGACCTCAATCTTTTCGATGATCTCTATATAGCGACGTGGGGCCTCCTGACCCCGGCGACCGGCGCGATCCAGGATTTCCACGAAGGGCTGAGACGAGCCATCCATGATCGGCATCTCCGGGCCATCCAGCTCAACCACGGCATTGTCGATGTTGAGCATGACCAGGGCCGCCATCAGATGTTCGATGGTCGCCACCGTCACCCCGGCTCCATTGCTGATCACGGTGCCGAGTTGGGTCTTGCAGACCGCCTGGGCGCTGACCGGGACGCGATTGTCTTGATCGGTGACATCGGTGCGCACGAAGACAATGCCCGTATTGGCCGGGGCGGGGCGAACGGCCACGCGGGTATGGGCACCGGTATGGACGCCAACACCGGCAAAGATGGCCGGACCCTTCAGGGTGTTTTGAAACGCTGATGCGGCCAAGACCGGAACCCTTCGCGATTCGTGTCCACAGCCAAGACGGCCGAGATACGCCAGAACTGCCCGATTAAGGGCTATGTTGCGGCGCGGCAAGACACGTCCTGTTTCCGAATGTTTCGAGATGTAGTCTGGAAAAGCTGTTCGGATTCAAGGCGAAAGCCACTCGCCTTAATGGAGAATCCGACCTGTCAAACGCAAGATGGCCGGGCAATAACCCGGCCATCCCGTCGTCTGAAACTCAAATCTTCTGACTTAGTTCGCCAGGCGCCGGAGGAAGGATGGGATTTCCAGGTCCTCCTGGCTCTCAGCCTGCTCCTGGTGGGCCTGAGCCTCAGCAGGCTGAGCACCACCGCGAGCGGCTGCGGGTCGCGCGGCCGGTGCCGGGGCCTCATAGCGCGGGCGGCTGCCAAACAGGCTCAGAAACCCACCGCTGCGCTGCGGGCGACGGTCTTCGAAGTCGGCCTCGCCGAACAGGGGCTCATCATCGTCGTCCGCTACGGAGGGATCGACGATGCGGCTGATGACCGTGGGTTGGGGCGCGGCGGGGGCTGTGACCTGGGGCTCGACGGTGGCTGGGGCCGGGGCCGAATAGAGGTCACCCTGAGCGTCCGTATCCTCGGCGCGATAGGTCGGCTCCAGGGCCGGGGTCACCGGCGCGCGAAAGGTGGCGGCTTCAGGCCTTGGGCTGGGGGCCTGCTGGGCCGCGGGCGTGGCATAGATCGACCTCACCGGCTCCTGGGTCACCACCGGCTGTGGCGCATAGGCCTGTTCGGTGGCCCGTAGCGGCGGCGCTGTCAGCGGGCGGCGCTCCATCTTCGGCTCGATGGCGGCGATTGACGCCCCGTCCATCCCAGTGGCCACCACCGACACCCGGATCATGCCGTTCAGGCTGGGGTCGAAGGCGGCCCCGAAGATGATGTTGCCTTCCGGATCCACCTGTTCGGAGATGGCATTGGCGGCTTCGTCGACTTCCAGCAGGGTCATGTCCAGACCGCCGGTGACGTTGACCAGAACGGCCTTGGCCCCCTTGAGGGACACCTCGTCCAGCAGCGGGTTCTGAATGGCGTTCTGGGCGGCCATCAGGGCGCGATCCTCGCCGGAGGCCTCGCCGGTTCCCATCATCGCCTTGCCCATCTCGGTCATCACCGTGCGGACGTCAGCAAAGTCGAGATTGATCAGGCCTGGCAAGACCATCAGGTCGGTGATGGAGCGAACACCCGAATGCAGGACCTGGTCGGCCATACCGAAGGCTTCGGCAAAGGTGGTCCGCTCATTGGCGACCCGGAACAGGTTTTGATTGGGGATGACAATCAGGGTGTCGACATAGCGCTGAAGCTCGCTGATCCCGGCATCGGCCAGGCGCATGCGGTGACGGCCCTCGAAGTGGAAGGGCTTGGTCACCACGCCCACCGTCAGGATGCCGCGCTCTCGGGCGCACTTGGCAATGATCGGGGCCGCACCGGTTCCGGTGCCGCCGCCCATGCCGGCTGTGATGAAGACCATGTGGGCACCGTCAAGGTGCTCACCGATCTCTGGGATGGACTCTTCGGCTGCGCTCATGCCGACCTCGGGGTGCGCCCCAGCCCCAAGGCCCTGGGTCACCTGGACGCCCAGTTGAATGCGACGGTCGGTCTTAGAGAAGGAGAGCTGCTGGGCGTCGGTGTTGGCGACGACGAACTCAACGCCTTCGAGGCCCGCCTCGATCATGTTGTTGACGGCGTTGCCGCCGGCCCCGCCGATGCCGAAGACGACGATACGCGGCTTGAGTTCTGTCGCGCGTGGCGCGGAAAGTGCAATAGCCATAGGGACCTCTACGTCCTCCGTCAGTCAGTGTTGGGAGACAAGGCGACCCGCCCGCCAGACTCCCGCAACGGATGGCGTTAAGGAAACGCCTACCATCGTTAATTGGCGGTTAACTGCATAAGGCGAGTCGGAGGCCCGTCGAGCCGCAAACGGAGCATTTTTTGTTGGCGCATAAGGCCTGGGGATGAATCATCCCGCCTCGGGTGCGCCATCCTGACTCACAGAATTCGTCAAGCTGTTGATCGCATCAGTACAGACGATCGCGCGCGTGGTGCCTACTCCCGCTCGGCCGAATCACATGCTCAAGGGTAACGAGGACGGCCCTCTCGGCAATTTGGCAAACACGGGCAGCCCGTGGCGACCCAATGGCCGCTCTCAGAGGTTTTCACGCAGCCAGGCTGCCGCCTTGGCCACCGGATTGGCGGCGGGGTCCAAGGGTTCACGCCGCAGCTTGGCTGAGGCCAGGGCCTTGGCTGACACCGCCTCGCGCGGACCGAAGGCGTGGCGGTGCAGGACACCTGCCGCCGCACAGAATGCAGGGCCGGACGCAGCGTCGGCCAGATGGGGCACCCGGCGGGGACGCCCCAGGCGCACCGGCCGATCAAACACCCGCACCGCCACCTCACGAACCCCGGCCAACTGGCTGGCACCGCCAGTGAGCACGAGCCCGGCACCGGGCTCCACAGGCGCACCCGAGGCCCGCAGGCGGTCGCGCAGCAGTTCCAGGGTTTCCTCGACGCGAGGCGCAATGATCCCCTTGAGCAGGGAGCGCGGCGCGATCACTGGGCCGGCACCGGGATCATCGCCGCGGGGCGGGGCCTCGATCATCTCCCGGTCCTCGTTGGCCGAGGCGATGGCAGAGCCATGCAGGGTCTTGATCCGCTCGGCACCGGCGATGGAGGT
>JANPAO010000628.1:0-4951 GCA_031429955.1 Phenylobacterium sp.
GCCGCCGACGTCAGCGCCCTTGGTGAAGATGCCCCCACCCAGACGGGCGAAGATGGAGATCAACGAGGCACCAAAGCCCAAGGCGACCATGGAATCGACCACGTCGCGGCTGGTGTTCTCCAGGCCCATGGGACCGGTGAGGACCGCGAAATAGCCCGCCACGCCGATCAGGGCAAAGCCCGCCACCAGCATGCCGGTGATCGCGCCGGAGCGGAACGCCAGGGACAGGCCCTTGGCGAGGCTTTCCGAAGCCGCTTGGGCGGTGCGGACATTTGCCCGAACCGACACCAGCATCCCGGCGAACCCGGCGAGGCCCGAAAGGGTGGCCCCGATGGCAAACCCGATGGCCGCCAGCGGACCGATCAGCAGGTAGACGGCCACCAGGATGACCGCACCGACAATGGCGATGGCGGTGTATTGGCGCTTCAGATAGGCCTGCGCGCCCTCCTGAATGGCGGCTGCGATCTCTTGCATCCGTTCATTCCCAGGCGATGCCTGCATCAGCCGGGCTGTCTGAACGATGCCGTACAGCACCGCCAAGACACCGGCGATGATCACCAGCGTAAGCATAGAACTCATAATTGAAGTGCCCCTTTAGCGATTGCGCGGAGGGGGACGACGGCAGCCTTGCGGCGCGCTCGTCGGTGTGTTCCCGGCCCCATGATTTCCCCAGATGGAGCGCCTTACACGGCGCGCCTGTAATTTGAGAGGGGGAAAATGCCAAAAGTGATGCGCCGAAGCAACGCCCCGTTCGGAATTCGACCCCTAAGGTTGGATTTCATTGCGTGCCGACAGGCTCCTGGGGCTCGGTAGCCCACTGCGCTTGAGCGGTGATTGCAGCAGGATGGTCACCCCCTTGACGTCGCGCGCACCAGCGATGGCGATGGCATCGCGCAACATACTGGCCTTCAGCCGCACCTCGTCCACCTGGGCATAGTCGTCGGCGCGGGTGAAGGGCACCCGATGGCCGGCGCGCACCAGGGCGTCTCGGAAATAGGGTTCTCGGGTGCGGATCTTGGCCGTGTCGGCCAGGGCTGCGAGCTGAATTCGCACCGAAACAAAGACATAGTTTACGACCTTGCCACTCACCACGATGGGCAGAGCGACAGGCGACAGGTCCACATACTGACCGCCCGGGGCCTTGCCCTCCCCTTCCTTGGGTTTGCCAGACGCTTGGACAGAGGTCGCCAGCAGGACCAGAGGCAGGGCCAGGATGAGGGCACGACGAGACATGAGCCTATCCTGGCTCAATATGGTTTCCGGAAGCTTGCGCACTCAGCGGTGTCGCCAGCCCCCGTCACCCGGATCGACGATGACCCCAGAAACCCGAACCTCGACGCCTTCTCCTTCTGTCACCCGACCGACACGGGTGAAACCCTCCGGCACGGGCTGGTCAGGAGCCACCGTACAGACAATCTCATAGTCATCGCCGCCGGTGGCCAGACGCACCAGGGCCAAGGCCGGGTCGGCCTGCGCGTCCAGCCAGGCCCGACCCGAGGTCGAGAGGGGCATGAGGTCCAGATCCAGGCAGATGCCCACCCCGCTTGCCCGCCCCAGGTGTCCTGCATCGGCCACCAGACCATCAGAGATGTCCGCAGCCGACCGGGCGTGGTCTCGAAGCGTCGCGCGGAGATCCAGCCGGGGTCGCGGCAGGCGATGACCAGACGGCAACCAGCGCCGGTCCAGTTCACCAGCCCCGAAGGCCCAATCCAGGTAGCCGTCGCCGATAGGGCCGCTCACCAGAACCTGATCCCCAGGCTGAGCGCCGCCGCGTCGGATCATTGTACCGTGCGGCACCCAACCCAGCAGGGTCATGCTGACCGTCAGCGGACCTGGCGTTGAAACCGTATCGCCCCCCAGCAGAACGACACCGAAGGTGGCACCGTCCAGGTCCAACCCCCTGGCGAAGGCCTGCCTTTGATCCCAGCCATAGTCGGGGGACCAGGCCGTCATCAGCAGATAGCCGTAGGGCTCCGCACCCTTGGCCGCCAGGTCGGAGAGATTGGCGCGCATCAGGCGCTGGGCGACAATTTCAGGCGGATCGTCGACCCTGAAATGCACGTCGGCCACCAGGGCGTCCTTGGTGATCACCAGATCAAAGCCTGGACGCGAGGCAATCACGGCGGCATCATCCAGCAGATTCAGGGCTTCCGGTGCCGCTCGGGTCAGCGGTCGGAACAGGCGCGCGATCTGCTGAAATTCATCCAGCGCGGACATCCTGGGCCACCTTGTCGAGGGCACCGTTGACGAACCCCGGCTCAGGCCCTTCGAAGAAGGACTTCGCCAGCTCGACATATTCGTCGATCACCACCTCAACCGGCACATCGCTGCGGTGGGAAAGCTCGAAGGCACCCGAGCGAAGGATGGCCCGCACCGTGGCGTCCAATCGCTCCAGCCGCCAACCGGTGGCCAGTCGGCGCACCACGGCGGCGTCGATCTCACGCTGGCTGCCCACAACACCGCGCACCAGTTCGGCAAAGAAGGTCTCATCAGCCGCCGCCAGCGGATCACCCTCGCCGTCACCTTCAATGCCACGGTCAAAGCGATGGTCACTGAACTCGCGGATCACCGCCTCCACACCAACGCCGGAGACCTCCATCTGATAGAGCGCCTGGACGGCCGCGAGCCGGGCTACCGAGCGTGCCTGCTTGGGCTTGCTCATCGGGCGGGTCCGCCGGTGAGCTGGCTTCTCAGCGAGATCATGGTCAGGGCTGCGCGCGCCGCGCCGCCGCCCTTGTCGCCCTGGCTGGCCCGCGCGCGGACCCAGGCCTGCTCTTCGTCCTCGACAGTCAGGATCCCGTTGCCGATGGCCAGGCGACGCCCCGTGGTCAGGTCCATCAAGCCCCGCGCCGATTCATTGGAGACGATCTCGAAGTGATAGGTCTCACCGCGGATCACGGTGCCCAGGGCGACATAGCCTTCATAGCGCACACCCGTCGCCCCGCCCTCATCAGCCAAGGCGATCGCGCCCGGGATCTCCAAAGCCCCCGGCACGCTGATCACGTCGAACTCCGCGCCATGGGCGGTGATCACGTCGGACGCGGCCCTCAGAAGCTCATCGGCCAGATCGGAATAGAAGCGCGCCTCAACAATGAGGATGCGGATTTTCTCTTCGAGCATGGGAACTTTTCCGGGCCGGGAACAGGAGGATGCGCCTCCTTTAGGCTGTTTCTCGCCAGCGGGCGAGATACCGAGCCAGCATGTCGATCTCCAGATTGACCCGCGCGCCCACGGTCAGCATTCCAAGCGTGGTCACATCCCAGGTGTGGGGGATCAGATTGACCCCAAAGACATCATCCTCGACCTCGTTCACGGTCAGGGAAACACCCTCGATGGTGATCGATCCCTTTGGCGCGATGAAGCGGTGCAAGGGCCGGGGAACGCGAACCTGAACCCTGTGGCTGCCCCCCTCGCTCTCGATAGCGGTCACCACACCGATGCCATCGACGTGACCCGAGACGATATGGCCCCCCAACTCGTCGCCAACCCGGGCCGCGCGCTCCAGGTTGACCGGGCGGCCTTCCTTCCAGTCCCCCAAGGTGGTGAGCGCCAGGGTTTCCCCCGACACCTCCACCGCAAACCAGCCCTGCGCCTTTTCCACCACGGTCAGGCAACAGCCCGCATGGCTGATGGAGGCCCCGATATCGACGGTGGCCAGGTCGAACTTCGTCTCGATCTCGAACCGCAGGTCGCGATTGGTCTCGCGAACTGCCCGCAGGCGGCCGACGTCTGTGACTATGCCGGTAAACATTCAGATCCTCTCGTAGCGTTCCCACACATCGGGACCCAGCTCGCGAAGATCAACCCGCTTCAGCCGAGGGGCTGCGGAAAGCTCGGCCAGTGCCAGGGACCCGACCCCGGCGCGCCCCTCGTCACCAATGATCATCGGGGCCCGAAACCATTCCAGCCGGTCCACCAGGCCTGAACGCAGGAAGCTCGCCGCCACCTGGCCGCCGCCTTCGACAAACAGGGTCGACAATCCCACGGCGGTCAGCGCTCGCAGGACATCGGTCAAGTCGGCATGGCCGCCGGGCGAAGCCTCGACCTGCAAGACCCGCACGCCCATCTCCACCAAGCGTGCCACTGGCGGCCCGGCGGAAATTAGATAGGTCGGGATCTCACGAGCTGTGGCTGCGAGCCTGCTGGTCAGCGGAAGCCTCTGACGACTGTCGAGGATGACACGGCCAGGCTGGCTGCCCTGGAAATCGGGCAACCGCACGGTCAGTTCCGGATCATCGGCCAGGGCCGTCTCTATGCCCACCACGACCGCGTCATGCTCGGCGCGCAGCCGGTGCACCGCCTCACGGGCCTGCGGACCGGTGATCCAGCGACTTTCACCGCTCGCCGTGGCGATGCGACCATCCAGGGATGTGGCAAGCTTGAGGGTGACCGTCACCGGTCAGCGCTCGTCCTCGGAACCTTCGCTCAGGCCCTCTTCGCCCAGGAAGGTCGCGAATTCGCCGGCCTCTCGGAAGTCCCGATAGACCGACGCGTAGCGGACATAGGCCACGTCATCGAGGGCCTTGAGCTGCTTCATCACCATCTCGCCCACTGCCGAGGACGGCAGTTCCGTCTCGCCCATGCTCTCCAACTGGCGCACGATGGTGGAGATCATCTTCTCGATGCGTTCGGACTCGATGGGCCGCTTGCGGGTGGCGATGGCGATGGACCGGGCCAGCTTGTCACGCTCGAAGGGGGTCCTGCGACCCGACCGCTTCAGAATGGTCAGCTCGCGCAGTTGCACCCGCTCAAAGGTGGTGAAGCGTCCGCCGCACTCGGGGCAGGACCGGCGGCGGCGGATGGCCGCGCCATCTTCCGACGGGCGACTGTCCTTTACCTGGCTCTCAAGATGTCCGCAGAACGGGCAGCGCATGATCTAGCCCCCCAGAGCGCGTTCCGAAAAGTGGACCCCGGTTTTCGGAGAAAACGCGCGTCAAAACAAAAAACCTGG
>JANPAO010000629.1:0-3368 GCA_031429955.1 Phenylobacterium sp.
GAGGGCATCGAGGGCTGCGACGTGGTGATGATGCTGCGCCTGCAGCTGGAGCGGATGGACGGGGTGATGGCGCCGTCGCAGCGCGAGTATTTCCGCTTCTACGGCCTGGACCGCGAGAAGCTGGCCTGCGCCGCGCCGGGCGTGCGGGTGATGCATCCCGGGCCGATGAACCGGGGCGTGGAGATCGATTCCGATGTGGCCGACGACCTCAGCGTCAGCCTGATCCAGGACCAGGTGGAGATGGGGGTGGCCGCCCGGATGGCGGTGCTGGCCTCCCTGGCCGCCCGGCTGGACAACGCCTGATGAGCGCGCGCCCCACCGCCTTTATCAATGCCCGCCTCGTCGACCCGGCCAGCGGCTGGGACGGCCCCGGAGCCCTGCTGGTGGCCGACGGCAAGATCGCCGATGTCAGCCACGGCCATGATCTGGGAGCCTTGGCCCCCGATATCGAGATCATCGATGCCCAGGGGGCCATGCTGGCGCCGGGCCTGGTGGACCTGCGGGTCAAGACCGGCGAGCCCGGTTCCGAGACCAAGGAAACCTTGAAGTCCGCAGGCCTGGCCGCCGCCGCCGGCGGGGTCACCTCCATCGTGCTGCAACCCGACACCGACCCGGTGATCGACGAGGCCTCGGTGGTGGACTTCATCCTGCGCCGGACGCGGGATATCGAGCTGGTCCACGTCTACCCCGCCGGCGCCGCCACCAAGGGGGCGCGGGGCGAGCGGATGGCCGAGATCGGTCTGATGGCCGAGGCCGGCTGCGTCTATGTCACCGATGCCGACCGGCCGATCGTGGATTCAAAGGTGCTGCGCCGGGTGCTGGCCTATGCCAGGAGCTTCGGGGTGCTGGTGGCCCACCGTCCCGCCGACCCCTGGCTTAGCGCCGGGGCGGCCGCCACCGAGGGCGAGTTCGCCGGCCGCATGGGCCTGCCCAGCGCCCCGGCCTTTGCCGAGAAGATCATGCTGGAGCGGGACCTGGCCCTGGTGGAACTCACCGGTGCCAACTTCCTGGTGGACCAGGTCACCACCGCCTGTGCCCTGGAGACCCTGGCGCGGGGCAAGGCCCGGGGCCTGCCGGTCACCGCCACCACCTCGATCAATCACCTGTCCTTCAACGAGTTCGACATCGGTGACTATCGCACCTTCATGAAGTTCGATCCGCCGGTGCGGGCCGAGGATGATCGCCAGGCGGTGATCGAGGCCCTGGCCACCGGGCTGATCGACATCGTGGTCTCGGCCCATGCCCCGGCACCGGCCGAAGACAAGCGCCTGCCCTATGACGAGGCAGCACCTGGTGCCATCGGCCTGCAGACCCTGTTGCCGGCCCTGCTGGCCTTCCACCATGAAGGCCGCATCCCCCTGATCCACCTGATGGGTGCGGTCACCAGTCGCCCGGCGAAATTGCTGGGCCTCAATGCCGGGACCCTGGCCAAGGGCGCGCCTGCCGATCTGGTTCTGTGCGACCTCGGCGCCCCCATCGTCATCGATGCCGACAAGCTGCGGTCGAAGTCCAAGAACTCCCCCTTCGACGGACGACGGCTGCAGGGCGAGATCCGCATGACCCTGGTGGACGGACGGGTGGTTTACCGGGTGTGAGACTTGACATTACGTTCACTTTTCGTTCTGCTTTTGGCTCCTGACCGCTAGGATCATCCGAACGCCGCAATGCCCGCGGCGAGATCGCAGGAGAGACCATGGCGAGAATGCCGGCCGGAACCGCACGAAGTGTCGCCGACCCTGATGCGGCGGCCTATGACGAGAGCATGCGGCAGCAGAGACCGCGCAATACGCGGACTAGCGGACTGCCATCAGCCGGCAGACAACCTGGACGGGGCATCTACAAAGGCAAGGTCGCGGCCACGCTCGACCTCGCCGGAAACATGAGCACTACAGCAGAGATTGTCCCAGGTGTGATCGGTCACATCTCTGCTGATCCCAGGGCTCTTGCGGCCGCGCGTTCCATCAGCAAGGCAAATCGCGTTCTCGGCCCCGTCACCTCTGCAGGATCCTCGCTCGCCCAGTACGGAGCTGATCGCGATAAGGGCATGCCTCGCGACGAAGCCCTCCTCAAGAATGCTTGCGGTTTTGCCCTTGGGCTCCCGGCCTCTGCTCGAGCCGCCGCAGCCTGTGCTGGACTCCTGAGCGAGTTCCCACCTGTTGCGATCATTGGCGGCGCAATGTGCGGTTTGGCGGGTGACGTAGCGGCCAAGAAAGTCTCGACCTTTGCCGCCGAAGGCGTGGCGGGCCTGAAAGATCTGCGCCAGCAGGTGCAACAGACCATCAGCCGAAACCTTCAGACGCTCAATAGCCCGTCATATTGGGTCTACGGTCGAGAACGGCGGGGCGGCGGGCAATGAAAGTCATCGCCCGGTTTTCGTGGATTCAATGGATCCTCCACGCCATTCTGCTTCTAGGCTTCTTGAGCGCTTTCCCCATCCGCAACCTGATGGCCCTGAACTCTGGTCGAGAGCCCCCGCCTCTGGAACTCTTGCTCGGGGCGCTCAGCGTTCTCCTGCTTATCTTCTATGGTGCCCAGGTCATTTTGGCAGTGGTGCGTGCGCTGTTTTTCTCGGGCGCAATGCTCTATGCCAGCGACGGGCGCTTGGTGTTCATGTTCCGCTTTCTGGGTTCAATCCCGATGGGGGAAATACATTCCTATCAGATCGGCCGTGACAACGCGCTGGAAGGTGTTCCCGCTTCCATCGCCTTTGTTTTGAAAGATGGCACGCGCAAGGTCCTTGTGACCCCATTTATCGGGACGCCGGCACCGCAGATCGCGGCGACTCTAGAGGACTTGGGTCTGTCTCCGCATGGGCCTTCTCTTTGCCCATCGCCGGACTAGCAGGGTGTTGTTCACCGCAGTTCGGCAGCCTAAGACTTGGCTACCTTGATTTGTGAACGAGCCCATTGACGAACGCACGCGCCTTCAAGGCCCTGGGCAATGACCGACGGCTGCAGATCCTGGCCTGGCTGAAGGACCCGCGCGCCCACTTTCCGCCGCAGGTGGACGGCGACCTGGTGGCCGACGGGATCTGCGGCGTGCGGATTGCCGAGAAGCTGGGGGTCAGCCAGCCGACCCTGTCGGAACACATGCGGGTCCTGGCCCAGGCCGGGCTGGTGACCCCCAAACGCATCAAGCAGTGGACCTTCTATCGGCGCAACGAGGCGGCCCTGGCGGCCCTGACCGCCGTCCTCGCCGACGAGGTCTGAGGCCCTCGACGCAGCCTGCACGGCAGGGAATCGGGGTTAACGCGGAGTTGAATTGAGTATTTGGAGCAGGAATTCAGGGCTCCATCCGGCGACTTTTCGTTTTGATTTCAAGCTTGCGCCGGCAGTGGACTTGGACTTGGTGCCTCCGGCCTTGAGGTG
>JANPAO010000630.1:0-6425 GCA_031429955.1 Phenylobacterium sp.
ATGACCTGCGCACCGGCCTCTTCGTCACCCTGCAGGAGATGGGGGCCGATCTGGTGATCTCGAACCTGCGGGACGCCGGCGGCGAGCCGGTGGGGGATGTGACGGCCAGGTATTCAGCTCTGCGCGGTGTGGAGGTGCCACCCGAACGGGCACCCTCAATGATCGACGAATACCCGATCCTGGCCGTGGCGGCGGCCTTCGCCGAGGGTTCGACCCACATGACCGGTATCGGCGAGATGCGGGTCAAGGAGAGCGATCGCATCGCCCTCATGGCCCAGGGCCTGGCCGCCTGCGGCATCGGGGTGGCCGAGGAGCCGGAGGGCCTGACGGTCGTGGGCGCGGCGCGGGGCAATCACGCCGCGGCCGGCGGGGCCCAGGTGACTACCAAGGGCGACCACCGGATCGCCATGGCCCACCTGGTGATGGGCCTGGCCGCCGAGGGCGCGGTCACCGTCGACGAACCCGGCATGATCGCCACCAGCTTTCCCGGTTTCGTGGAGATGATGCGCGGCCTGGGTGGGGACCTGGGGTGAGGGCCACCCTCCTTCAACCCCAATGGCATCCGGCTGTCGGATGTTCTACGCCCCCAGATGCTCCCCTCCTGGGGGAGCTGGCGGCGAAGCCGACTGAGGGGGACTTTGACTCTTGTTTCGGCGACCGCAGTGTCGCCTACGGCGATCCCCCTCCGCCACGGACCTGCGGTCCGCGCGTTCGTCGCGGTGATCGACAAATCGTTGTCGAGCACATTCGTCCCGCAAGCGCGGGACGACGCGCCTCACCCCCCACATCGCGCTTCGCGCTGGGGGAGGATCTGATGCCCAAAATGCTCCCCGCCAGCGGACACCCCCAATGAAGCCTCCCTTCGTCATCACCGTCGATGGCCCTGCGGCGTCGGGCAAGGGGACCATCGCCCAGGGGCTTGGGGCACTCTATGGCCTGCCGGTGCTGGATTCCGGCCTGCTCTACCGGGCCGTTGGGGTGATGACCCAGCGGGCGGGTCAAGACCTGGACAACGAGGATCAGGCCGCCGCCATGGCCCTGACCCTGACGCCGGCGATGCTGGCCGATCCCGGCTTTCGAACCCGCCAGGCCGGGGAGTGCGCCAGCCGGGTGGCGGTGCATCCCGCCGTGCGGCGGGCCTTGAGGGACCTGCAGCTGGAGGTCGCCCAAAGACCCGGCGGCGCGGTGCTGGATGGTCGTGACATGGGCACCGTCATCTGCCCCGAGGCCCCGGCCAAGCTCTATGTTGTCGCCACTCCGGAGATCCGCGCCCAGCGCCGCTGGAAGCAACTGACAGGCCAGGGCGAGGCGGTCAGCCTTGACGAGGTGCTGGCCGATATCGCGCGCCGCGACGCCCGCGACGGGGGCCGGGCCGACAGCCCGATGACGGCCGCCCCAGACGCCGTCTTGCTCGACACCAGTCAAATGACTATAGAGCAGGCCACCGATGCGGCCCGCCGCACGGTCGAGGCGGCGCGAGCCCGGTGGGAAATCTCCTGACGGGCAATCCAAACGCGCTCTTCCCTCGATGGCTGCGGGCAAATTCACCTGTGCTTGGGTCCGCCCCGGCACCTTCGGTTTGCAACCCTTAACCCGACGCCGGGACTCCGACCGCTCAGCGCGCGCTCGGACGACATCTCCGTTCCATGGACGGCGTCACCTGAAAGACGAAAGATACTTATGGCCGACGATATGAGCCTGAACCCCTCCCGCGACGACTTCTCCGCCCTGCTCGACGAGTCCATGGGCGGCCGCGACTTCATGGAAGGCGTGGTGGTCAAGGGGATCGTGGTCGGGATCGAGAAAGACTTCGCGATCATCGACGTGGGATTGAAGACCGAGGGGCGCGTGTCCCTGAAGGAATTCAACCAGGAGGGCGATGATCCCGCCCCCATCGTGGTGGGGTCCACCGTCGAGGTCTTCCTCGAGCGTGTCAAAAACGCCATGGGCGAAGCGGTCATCAGCCGCGACAAGGCCCGCCGCGAAGAGGCCTGGACGCGCCTCGAAGGCGTCTATGAGAAGAACGAGCCGGTGATGGGTTCCATCGTCGGCCGCGTGAAGGGCGGCTTCACCGTCGACCTCGGCGGCGCCTCGGCCTTCCTGCCGGGCAGCCAGGTGGACATCCGCCCCGTGCGCGATGTCGGTCCGCTGATGGGCAAGGAACAGCCCTTCGCCATCCTCAAGATGGATCGTCCGCGCGGCAACATCGTCGTCTCGCGTCGCGCCATCCTGGAAGAAGCTCGCGCCGAACAGCGCACCGAGCTGGTTTCCCAGCTGCTGGAAGGCGAGATCCGCGACGGCGTGGTCAAGAACATCACCGACTACGGGGCCTTCGTGGACCTGGGCGGCATCGATGGCCTGCTGCACGTCACCGACATGAGCTGGAAGCGCGTCAATCACCCGAGCCAGGTTCTGGCGGTGGGCGACACGGTCAAGGTGCAGATCGTCAAGATCAACCCCGACACCCAGCGCATCTCGCTCGGCATGAAGCAACTGCAGTCCGACCCCTGGGACGGCGTGGAAGCCAAGTATCCGGTGGGCGCGAAGTTCACCGGCCGGATCACCAACATCACCGACTACGGCGCCTTCGTGGAGCTGGAAGCCGGGGTCGAGGGCCTGGTCCACGTCTCGGAAATGTCCTGGACCAAGAAGAACGTCCATCCCGGCAAGATCGTCTCCACCTCTCAAGAGGTTGAGGTCGTGGTGCTGGACGTCGATTCCTCCAAGCGTCGGGTGTCCCTGGGTCTCAAGCAGGCCATGGACAATCCGTGGGATGCCTTCATCGCCGCCCACCCGGTCGGGTCCACCGTCGAGGGTGAGGTTAAGAACGCCACCGAGTTTGGTCTGTTCATCGGCCTGGAGAACGACATCGATGGCATGGTCCACCTTTCGGACCTCGACTGGACAGCCTCTGGCGAAGAAGCCATCGCCAAGTATCACAAGGGCGAAATGGTCAAGGCCCGCGTGCTGGACGTCGATGTCGAGAAGGAGCGTATCTCGCTGGGCATCAAGCAACTGGCCGGCGATCCCATGGTGGGCGACGGCTTCCGCAAGGGTCAGACCGTCACCGTCACCGTGACCGAAGTCACCACCGGCGGCATCGAAGTCCGCTTTGGTGAGGACGAGGCCCCGATGACCGCCTTCGTGCGCAAGTCCGACCTCTCCCGCGACCGTGCCGATCAACGTCCCGAGCGGTTCGCCGTCGGTGACCGCGTCGACGCCCAGATCACCACCGTCGACAAGGCCGCCCGTCGGGTGGGTCTGTCGATCAAGGCTCTGGAAATGGCCGAGGAAAAGGAAGCCATCGAGCAGTTCGGCTCGTCGGACTCCGGCGCCTCCCTGGGCGACATCCTGGGTGCGGCCCTGCGCGAGAAGGCCAAGAACGACTAGTCGTTCTCGGCCTCGCGTTTAAGACCTAAGGCGCGGCGGATCGGGAAACCGGTCCGCCGTTCGTCTGCGCGCTGCCCGGTTGGCCGCCGCAAACCCTTCCAGCGCCTCAAATAACCGGCTATGACCCGCTCAAGGTCGCTTTTCCCTTTCCGGCCTTGAACAAGGCCAGGGACTCAATCATGGTCGCCAGCCGATAGACCGGAAGAAGGCATGATCAAGTCTGAACTGATCGCCAAGCTCGCTGAGGAAAACCCACACCTCACCCAGCGCGACATCGAGCGCGTGGTGGGGGTGATTCTCGAGCGCATGATCCAGGCCCTGGAGAACGGTGGCCGGGTCGAGCTGCGGGGCTTTGGGGCCCTGTCGGTCCGTTCCCGCGACGCCCGTGCCGGCCGCAATCCCCGCACCGGCGAGTCCGTCGAGGTCCGCGCCAAACATGTGCCCTTCTTCAAGAGCGGCAAGGAACTTCGCGAACGGCTCAACGCCGACGAGTAGGGTCTTCCGACCCACCCGCCCGCGACCCTGAGATAACTTTCGGCGAGAGCATCCCCATGAGCATTTTCAGCGAGTTCCGCGAATTCATCGCGCGGGGCAATGTCATCGACCTGGCGGTGGGGATCATCATCGGGGCGTCCTTCAACGACATCGTCAAGAGCCTGGTGGAGCAGGTGGTCATGCCGCCGGTGGGCCTGCTGCTGAACGGTGTGGACTTCTCGCGCCTGGCCCTGGTGCTCAAGGCCGATGACCCGCTCACCACCGCCAATGAGCTGGTGGCGATCCAGTACGGGGCCTTCATCAACACCACGATCAAGTTCCTGATCGTCGCCTGGGTGGTGTTCCTGATCGTCAAGGGCGTCAACGCCATCCGCCGCAAGGAGGCCGATGTCCCGCCGGCAGCCCCGGTTCCCACCGCCCAGGAAGCGCTGCTGGTGGAAATCCGGGACTTGCTGAAGAGCCAGGGCGGCAAGACCAAGGCTTGAACTTGCGCTGCCGATACCCTTTATCGGCTCCATGTCTGTGGCCAGCAAGATCTGTGGACTGTCGACCCCCCAGGCGGTGACCGCGGCAGTCGATGGCGGGGCCAGCCATCTGGGCTTCATGTTCTTCGCCAAGAGCCCCCGCAACATCACGCCTGAGGCCGCCGCAAGGCTGGCGGTTCCGACGCGGGGTCGGAACGTCAAGATCGTGGCGGTGACCGTCGATCCCGATGACGAGCTGCTGGACCGGCTGATGGCCATCTTGGCACCGGACCTGATTCAACTGCACGGGGCCGAAACCCCCGCCCGCGCCGGCGCGGTGGGGCGGCGAACTGGGGCCGGCGTGATCAAGGCGCTGCCGGTGGCTGACAGCGGTGATCTGGCCGCCGCCAAGGCCTTTGAGAGTGCCGTGGACAACCTGATGTTCGAGGCCAAACCCCCCAAGGACGCCGACCGGCCGGGGGGCAATGGGGCGCGGTTCGACGGTTCCCTGCTGATGGGGCACCGGTTTGCGCGCCCCTGGTTCCTGGCGGGCGGACTTGACCCCTGGAACGTCATTGAGGCGGTTCGGGCCTCCGGTGCTCCCATGGTGGACGTTTCCTCTGGTGTGGAGCGCGGTCCCGGCCTAAAGGACCCGGCCTTGATTACGGCGTTCCTCGATGCCGTCCGTCGCGCCTGAGCACAGTTGATGAACGTCGCCGCCAAGCCCAACGATTTCTCCGCCTATCCCGACGCTGCCGGGCGATTTGGCGATTATGGCGGTCGTTATGTGCCCGAGACCCTGATGCCCCTGGTCCACGAGCTGGACGCCGCCTATCAGGCGGCCAAGGCCGACCCGGCCTTTCAGGCGGAGCTGTCGGGGTTCCTGACCCACTATGTGGGCCGACCCAGCCCGCTCTATTTTGCCGAGCGCCTGACGGCTCATTTCGGTGGGGCCAAGATCTATCTGAAGCGGGAGGAGCTGAACCACACCGGCTCCCACAAGATCAATAACTGCATGGGCCAGATCCTGCTGGCCCGGCGCATGGGCAAGACCCGGATCATCGCCGAGACCGGTGCCGGCCAGCACGGGGTGGCCAGCGCCACGGTCTGTGCCCGGTTTGGCCTACCCTGCGTGGTCTATATGGGCGCCGTCGATGTCGAGCGGCAAAAGCCCAATGTGTTCCGCATGAACCTGCTGGGTGCCACGGTGGAGGCGGTCACCAGCGGATCAGCCACCCTCAAGGACGCCATGAACGAGGCGCTGCGCGACTGGGTCACCAATGTCGCCGATACCTATTACATGATCGGGACGGCGGCGGGCATGCACCCCTATCCCCAGATGGTCCGTGACTTCCAGTCGGTGATCGGTCACGAGACCCGCGCCCAGATCCTGGAGGTCGAAGGCCGCCTGCCCGACGCCGTCGTGGCCTGCGTCGGCGGCGGCTCCAACGCCATCGGCATCTTCCATCCCTTCCTCAATGATGAGGGCGTCGCCCTGATCGGGGTTGAGGCCGCGGGCGAGGGCATGGAGACCGGACGCCACGCCGCGGCCATCAATGGCGGCCGTCCCGGCGTCCTGCACGGCAACATGACCTATCTGCTCCAGGACCCCGAGGGGCAGATCACCGAAGCCCACTCCATCTCGGCGGGCCTGGACTATCCCGGCATCGGGCCGGAGCATTCCTGGCTGCACGACGTGGGCCGGGCCCGCTATATGACCGCCACCGACACCGAGTCCCTCGACGCCTTCAAGCTGTGCGCGGAGTTGGAGGGGATACTTCCGGCCATTGAGTCAGCCCACGCCCTGGCGCGCCTGGCCGATATTGCCACCGAGGTGGGCAAGGGCGGAATCGTCGTGCTGAACCTGTCGGGCCGTGGCGACAAGGATGTGGCCACCGTCGCGGCCCACCTGGGGATGGAGATTTGACCAAGGCGCGCATCGACGCCCGGTTTGCGGCCCTGAAGGCCCAGAACCGCGCCGCCTTCGTGGCCTATGTCATGGCCGGCGATCCGGACTACGACACCGCCCTGGAGATCCTCAAGGGCCTGCCGGCCGCCGGTGCCGACCTGATCGAG
>JANPAO010000631.1:0-6408 GCA_031429955.1 Phenylobacterium sp.
GGCTCGAGGCCGGAGCCCTCTACTTCGCCATGGTCTTCGCCGTGGCCTTTGGGCTGGGCACGGCCCGGGTTCTGCTGGTGGTGCCGCGGATCGGGGAACTTCCTGCGGTCCTGCTGGAGGCCCCCTTGATCCTCATGGTCAGTTGGGCCGCAAGCCGCGTCTGCATCCGCAGGTTTGGCGTTCCAGCCGCTGCCGCTCCGCGCCTTGCCATGGGCGGCTTGGCCTTTGGCCTGCTAATGGTGGTGGAGATGGCCCTGGCGGTCTTGGTGTTTGGCCAGCCCTTGGCCACCTATCTGGCGAAGTTCCTGACCACGGCTGGAGTGATCGGCCTGGCCGCCCAGGTCGTCTTTGGCCTGATGCCGCTCCTGCAGATCAGGCGGTCCGCCCTCCGGTGAGGAGGAGTCAGTCCCCCACCACCCAGGACACATCGGCCCCCAGGGCATTGAGGTTCTCGACGAACTTCGGGTGGGCCCGCTTGATGGGGACGGCGTTGAGGATGGTGCTCTCGCCTTCGATACTGGCGGCCAGCATGAACAGCGCGATGGCGACGCGGATGATGTAGGGGCTCTCCACCTGGGCCGGCACCAGGGGCTTGCCGCCAAAGGTGATCAGGCGATGCGGGTCGCACAGCAGGGAGTGGGCTCCGAACTTGCCCAGTTCCGAGGACCAGCCCAGCGCGCCCTCATAGACCTTGTTCCAGAACATGCACTGGCCCTCGGCCCGCACCCCCAACGCCACGAAGATCGGCAGCAGGTCGGCGGGAACATAGGGCCACGGCGCGGCCTCGACCTTTTGCAGGATGTTGGCGGTGAAGGGCTGACGTACCCGCATGCCGCCGCCATCGACCTTGGCGCGGCTCCAGCCGTCCTTGTGGGTGATCTCGACGCCGAACTTGGCAAAGGTGCGGTCCAGCAGGGGGAACTGGTCCACCGAGCCGTTCTTCACCGCGATGTCGCCGCCAGTCATGGCTCCCATGGCCAGGAAGGTGGCGACCTCGTGGAAGTCGTCGGCAAAGGTGAACTCCGCGCCCTTCAGGCTGGGCACCCCCTCGACGATGATCCGCGAACCGCCGACCCCTTCCAACTGGGCACCCATGGCCTGGAGGAAGCTGCAGAATTCCTGGACGTGGGGTTCGCAGGCTGCATTGGTCAGTTGCGAGGCCCCCTTGGCGGTGGCCGCGCAGAGGATGAAGTTCTCGGTGGTGGTGACCGAGGCATAGTCCAGCCAGTGGTTGGCAGTGGAAAATCCCTTGGGTGTCCTGATGAAGATCGCCTCAGGCTTGCGGTCGATCTGGGCGCCGAAGGTTTCGAACACCTCGATGTGTGGGTCGATCTCCCGGACCCCCAGGGTGCAGCCGGTAACGTCCTCCTCGATGCTGGCCGCGCCAAACCGGGTGAGCAGGGCCGGGATCAACATCAGGGTGGAGCGCATGCCCAGGGGCAGGTGGGCTTGCCTGGGGTCCAGTCCGGTGCCATGCCGCAGCTTCAGCGTGCCGGAGGCGAAATCCATGTCGACGGAAGAGCCGAGTTTCCCGAAGAATTCCAAGATCTTGCGGACATCTGTTATATCCGGAACCCGGTGTAGGACGATGGGCTGGTCGGTGAGCAGTGTGGCGCACAGAACCGGCAGCACCGCATTCTTGTTGGCCGAGGGGGTGATGGTGCCGCGCAGGGCGCGTCCGCCTCTGACGATCAGGTTGGTCATCGCGCGCGGTCTCGAGGTTTCAGGGCGAAAGGTTGAGTCCGACTAGATCAGCCGGGGACGAAAGTCACCAGGCCCCGATTTTCTCAGGTGTCTGGGAACTGGGATTGCGGGCCCTGTCATGGTCTTCCTCGGCCAGCAGTCGCACAGCCTCCAGGGCCGCCATGCAGCCCATGCCGGCGGCCGTGACCGCCTGACGGTAGATGTCGTCGGTGACATCGCCGGCCGCATAGACCCCGGGGATGGCGGTGGACGCGCTGCCGGCCTTGACCTTCAGATAGCCTGCGGCGTCCATCTCAAGTTGGCCCTTGAACAGTTCCGAGGCTGGGGCGTGGCCGATGGCGACGAACACCCCGTCACAGGCCACCTGCTGCGAGGTCCCGGTCTTGACGTTGCGAAGCATCACCCCGGTCACGCCCATCGGGTCGGTGTCGCCGGTCACTTCCTCTATAGCGCTATCCCAGATCACCTCGATCTTGGGATTGTGGAACAGACGTTCCTGCAGGATCTTCTCGGCGCGGAACGCGTCCTTGCGGTGGACCACCGTGACCTTGGCGGCGAAGTTGGTGAGGAATAGAGCCTCCTCCACCGCCGTATTGCCGCCGCCCACCACCACCACGTTCTTGCCGCGATAGAAGAAGCCGTCGCAGGTGGCACAGGCCGAGACCCCGAAACCCTGGAACCTCTGCTCGCTTTCGAGGCCCAGCCACTTTGCCTGGGCGCCGGTGGCGATGATCAGGGTCTCCGCCAGCCAGACCTCACCGGAGTCGGTGGTCAGGCGGAAGGGGCGCTGCGACAGGTCGGCGGTCAGCACGATGTCGTTGATGATCTCGGTCCCCACATGGGCGGCCTGGGCCTGCATCTGCTCCATCAGCCACGGCCCCTGGATCACCTCGGCAAATCCCGGATAGTTTTCCACCTCGGTGGTGATGGTCAGCTGGCCACCCGGTTGGAGGCCCTGGATGAGCACAGGGTTCAATAGGGCGCGGGCGGCATAGACCGCAGCGGTATAGCCGGCGGGGCCGGAACCGACGATCAGGCAGCGGGTGGAGCGTGGGGCTTTGGTCTCAGGCATGGCCTCTATGTAGGTGAGATTCCGCCTGGGCGCACCCTGACACTCTGAACTTCGCAGGCGCAGATTCTCGTGGCAGGGTGGGTTTGGCCCTGCCCGTGCGGGACAGGTAGAGCCCTATGACAAGAGACGGAGACTCCATGAGCCAAGCCCTGGCCCAACGGCCACCGCTGACCCTGCCCATCAAGATGGCCTATGGCTTTGGCACCGTAGCCTTTGGGGTGAAGTCCCAGCTCATGGGCCTGCTGCTGCTCTATTACAATCAGATCGTCGGCCTGCCGCCGCACTGGGTCAGTCTGGGCCTGGCCTTGACCATCCTGTTTGACGCCATCTGGGACCCTGCTGTGGGCCAGGTGTCGGACAACTGGCGATCCAAGTGGGGCCGACGCCACCCCTTCATGTACTTCGCCGCCCTGCCATCGGCCATCACCCTGGTGGCCCTGTTCACCCCGCCCCAGGGTTGGTCTGACCCGGCCCTGATGGCCTATATGGTGGTCATGGTGATCGCGGCCAAGGCGACCATCAGCCTCTATGAGGTGCCCGCTGCGGCCCTGACACCTGAACTGGCCCCGGCCTATCACGAGCGCACCCAGCTCCTGACCTATCGCTACTTCTTCGCCATCTTCGCCGGCAGTGCTGCGGCGGTCATGGGTTGGGTGGTGTTTCTCAAGGACACGGTCGGTCCAGACGGCGCCAAGATCCGCGGCCAGCTCAATCCCGAGGGCTACATCCCCTATGCCGCTGTGGTGGGGTTGATGATGGTGGTGTCGATCCTGGTGGCCTGCCTGGCGACCCAGAAGTTCATCCCCTTCCTGCACCAGCCGGTCGCCCGCCAGATCGGTTTTCTGGGGGTGGTGAAGGAGATGCTGGTGACCATGTCCAACCGCAACTTCCTCATCGTCTCCCTGTCGGCCCTGTTCGTTGGGGTGGCCTCGGGGCTGAGCAGCGGCCTGAGCATCTATTTCCAGACCTATTTCTGGGGTCTCGGCTCGGGCAACCTGGCCTTCATCGTCGGCGGCACCATGCTGGGCAGCATCCTGGCCCTGGTCCTGGCACCGGTGATGTCCAAGTGGCAGGGCAAGAAGCACGCCTGCGCCACCCTGATGGGCCTGGGTCTGGTGATCACCTTGCTGCCCATCAGCCTGCGCCTGCTGGGGATCATTCCGACGTCGCTGAATGGCAGCAGCCTGCTGACGGGTCTGCTGTTGGCCGACCGGGTCCTGGTGGGCGCGTTCGGCACGGCCGCAGCGATCCTCACCGCCTCGATGATCGCCGATGTCGTGGAGGAATCCCAGATCGCCACCGGTCGTCGCTCCGAGGGCCTGCTGCTGTCAGCCGACAATGTCCTGCAGAAGATCGCGGGTTCCATCGCCGGCATCATTCCAGGCTTCATGCTGCTCTGGGTCGGCATGCCGCAGAAGGCCAAGCCCGATGACCTGGATCCCGCAGTGATGACCAACCTGGCCCTGCTCTATCTTCCCACCACGGCGCTATTCAGCATCCTGGCGATCGTGGCGATCATGTACTACCGCCTCGACCGGGAAACCCATGAGGCGAACCTCGCCCAGTTGGCCGAGGCGGCTCTGGACTCAACGGAAGTCTAGGCCCTCGAACTGGCCGGAAGTCCGCCAGGCCTCGATGTACTGGAAATAGGCGGTGGCCCCGGCCGGATAGCCGACGGCGTACTTGGCGCCAGGACCCGGGTCCTGGCCCTCATTGTTGTAGTAGCCCGGGGTGCAGTCGGCGGCCCCCAGCATGCGGCCCATGCCAGTGAGCAGCAGCTTGACCCAGTCGGCCTGGGCCTGCTCGGTGACCTCCACCTGCTGGGCTCCGACATCCAGGGCGTGTCGGATGGTCATGGCGATGGTCTTGCCCGACTCCGTCAGGTTGTGAGGCACGTTGGAGATCAGGTTGGCCCCCTGGGCCGGCTGCACGAAGAAGGCGTTGGGGAAGCCATGAACATGGATGCCGTGCTTGCTTCTCATGCCTTCGGCCCAGGCCTGGGAAAGTTTCAGGCCATCGCGACCCACCGGGTCAAACCCGGTGCGCCGGGTATAGTCAGTGCCGACCTCGAAGCCCGAGGCATAGATGATGCAGTCGACCTCGTACTCGACGCCAGCCACCACAAAACCCTTCTCGGTAATGGCCTCAACCCCCTGACCGTCGGTGTCGATCAGGTGGGCGGCAGGTTCGTTGAAGGCCTGAAGATAGGCGTCGTGGAAGCACGGGCGCTTGCAGAGTTGCCGGTACCAGGCCTTGAGGTTCTCGGCGGTCTCGCGATCCTTGACGATGGCCTCAGCGCGGGCGCGGATCTCCTCCATCTTCTCGAAGTCGGAGTCCTCATAGGCTGCCAGCATCTTCATCGGCACACGATCTTCCGGTGGCAACTCCATGATCTTGCTGCGGATTCTCCGTGACAGGTCGGTCCAGCCGTCCATCACCAGGTCTTCGTCGGCCTGGCCGCCGGCCTGGTTGGCGGTGAAGTTCTCCAGCCAGCGCTTCTGCCAACCTGGGGTGGCGATGGTGGCAAACCAGTCGGGGTCGATAGGCGCATTGGCGCGGACATCGACGGAGGAGGGGGTGCGCTGGACGACGTAGAGGGTCTGGCAGGCTGGGGCCAGGTGCGGAACCGCCTGGACCGAGGTCGCCCCGGTGCCGATGATCGCCACCCGCTTGTCGGCCAGCTTGGCCAGGGGCGCACCCTTGGGATCCCCGCCGGTATAGTCATAGTCCCAGCGGCTGGTATGGAAGGAATGGCCCTTGAAGCTCTCGATACCGGGAATCCCCGGCAGCTTGGGCACATGCAGGGGGCCGGTTCCCAGGCCGATATAGCTGGCGGTGAAACGGTCGCCGCGGTTGGTGGTGATGACCCACCGCGAGTGGGCATCATCCCAGGTCAGGTCTTCGATCTCGGTGTGGAAGAGGGCCTTGTCGTACAGATTGTACTGCCGGCCGATCCGCTGGCACTGCTCCAGGATCTCGGGGGCGTGGGCGTACTTCTCGGTGGGCATGTGCCCGGTCTCTTCCAGCAGCGGCATGTAGATCATCGAGGCAGTGTCGCACTGGGCGCCCGGATAGCGGTTCCAGTACCAGGTGCCGCCAAAGTCGCCGCCCTTCTCAATGATGCGGACATCCGTGATCCCGGCCTCCACCAGCCGTGCGCCGGTCACCAGGCCGGCAAAGCCGCCGCCCACAAAGGCAAAGGTGACGTGGTCGGTCTTGGGCTCGCGCTCGACGCGGGGGGTGTAGGGATCCTCCAGATAGTGACCCAGGCGGCCCTTGATTTCCAGATACTGGACATTGCCGTCGGCGCGCAGGCGCTTGTCCCGCTCGGCGATGTATTTGGCCAGCAAGGCCTGCTTGTCGATCGTCTTGGTCTGGGGCTTGGGCGCGGTGTCAGAGATCGTCATGGAAATCCTCAGTCAGAACTCGGTGGCCCGCTGCTCGCGAAGGAGGGGGCCGACATTGAAAATGGGCAGGCGTGCGAATGTCTTGGAATCTAGAGTATGGCGTGGCGCTATGCCATGGGCCGGATCGGGAAAATCACGTCCGGCCCGCCTCGGTCGGCTGGCGAGGATCAGGCCGAAACGGGATTAATGCCTGCTTCAGGGCCAGGGACTAGATTCAGCCATCTC
>JANPAO010000632.1:0-10594 GCA_031429955.1 Phenylobacterium sp.
AGGGACTGGCCGGCTTCCTGTTCGGCCTCGAAGCCGCGGGTGCGGACAAAGCGGTTGCGATAGTCGGCCCGGCCCTGGCGGAAGTCGATCATGTGGATCATGCCGTCCCCATCAAAGGGATGGTAGCGACCCAGCGGCTGCTGCACCGGGTTCTCGGTGTTGCGGATATAGACCCCGTCGATGTCGCTGGGGATCACCCCTTCGATCACCTCAAGTCCGGTGGCGTCCACCTCCTCGTGCAGCGGCGTCCAGGCTCCGTTGAGATAGGGGTGGTTGCTGGGCTGCAGCGAGGTCTTCACCGGCACCAGGCGCTCTATCTTCACCGGGGCACTCCGTCTTGGGGTCGCTGTGGTCGACAGGACCACGCAGGCGGCGAACCTAGCAGCATGCGTTGACCAGGCAAGCCGCGCGCCTGATTGCCCTGCATAACGTTATGCGTTATAACATGGGATGATTCAGAACTTCGCTGATCCTGAGACGGAGCGGATCTGGTCTGGCTTGCGAAGTCGCAAGCTGCCATCGGATATACAGGGTGTGGCGCTGCGAAAGCTGCGTCTGCTCAACCAGGCACGGGTGCTGGATGATCTTCGCGTCCCGCCGGGCAATCGGCTGGAGCGGCTGCGCGCGGATCGATCAGGGCAGTATTCGATCCGAGTGAATGACCAGTGGCGCATCTGTTTTGTCTGGCATGAAGGAGGGCCATCTCATGTCCAAATCGTCGACTATCATGACTGAGGACCAGCTATTGCCCAATCCGACGCCGGGTGAAATCCTGCTGGAGGAGTTCCTGAAGCCCATGGGTCTCAGTCAGAACGAGGTGGCGCGGGCGCTGCATGTGCCGCCGCGCCGGATCAATGAGATCGTGCTGGGCAAACGCAGCGTGACCGCCGACACCGACCTGCGGCTGGCGCGCTATTTCGGTCTTTCCGAGGGGTTCTTCCTTGGCTTGCAAGCCGACTTCGACCTGATGCGTCGGCGTCGCGAAGTCGGAGACGACCTCCTGTCGATCTCCCCCCGCGCGGCCTGATGCCCGACATCTTCCTGCATACAATCAGGCCCAATCCTCCTCTCGCGCGCCTATCTTCCCCTCTGGCCAACGGATGATACTCTGGTTTGAAATTCTGGTTGAAAGAACGGCTTGATGATCACCGTAGGCGCTTTCGAGGCCAAGACTCATCTCTCCGCCTTGCTGGAGAAGGTTGCGGCGGGTGAGGAGGTGCTGATCACCAAGCACGGCAAGGCGGTCGCGCGCCTGGTCAAGGTCGAGGATGCGACACGCGCACGGGTCGACGCCACCATCTCCAAGCTCATGGCCCTGCGGCTGGGCTCTGCCCTGGGCGGGGACTGGAAGGCGATGCGAGACGAAGGTCGCCGGTGAGCGCCTTTGGGCCGGACCGCTCGGTGGCGATGGCCTGGTGCTTCGAGGATGAGGCAAGGCCTGAAACCGACCAACTGCTGGATCGCCAGCGGGACGATGGCGCGGTTCTGCCCCGATCATGACCGACATCTTCCTGTCCTATAACCGAGAAGATCAGGCCGTCGCTCGCCGCTTTGCCGAGGCGTTTGAGGGTGAGGGGTTCGGTGTCTGGTGGGATACCACCCTGCGCGCCGGCGAGGCCTATGATGAGGTGACGGAGGCGGCGCTGCGGACGGCCAAGGCCGTGGTGGTGCTTTGGTCGCCGCGCTCGGTGGTGAGCCGCTGGGTGCGGGCTGAGGCGACCTTGGCCGATCGCAACAAGACGCTGGTGCCCTGCACCATTGAGCCCTGCGACCGGCCGATCATGTTCGAGCTGACCCAGACGGCGGAGCTCAGCCACTGGCGGGGGGATGTGGCGGACAAGGCGTGGGTGAGCTTTCTTGGCGATGTGCATCGTTTCATTGCGAAGGAGGCTGCGCCAGCCGTTGCGGCCCCCGCCGCGCCGCTTGCCGCGCCGACCGTTGAGGAAACCTTGAAGCCTGGCCAGAGTGGCTCTGCGCCGTCGCTGGCGGTACTGCCCTTCACCAACCGCTCCGGCCTGCCCGAGGACGAAGTCTTCGCCGAAGGTATGGTGGAGGATGTGATTTCTGCCCTCACACAGGGCGTCAATGTTCGGGTTCTGGGCGCGAGCACCACTGCGAACCTCAGCCGTGCGGCAATCACCGATCTGGCAGCATTGGGCCGCCAACTGGGCGTGCGCTATCTGCTGGAAGGCAATGTGCGCCGTGTCGGGGCCAATCTGCGGGTTACCACGCAATTGCTGGAAGCGGAGACAGGCGCAGCGCTCTGGTCTGGCAAATTCGAGCGTCCGCTGACGGAGCTTGCCGAACTGCAGGAGGAATTGGTCACCGACATCGCCGCCAGTCTCGATACGCAGGTCTACAGCCAGGAGGTGGAACGGGCGCTGAAGAAGCCGGGCGACATCACAGCCTGGGAAGCGGTGGCGCGCGCCTTGTTTGCCTATCGCAATTACGACTCCGCCGCGCAGGCGGAAGCCGAGGAAGAAACCAGACGCGCCATCGCCATCGCGCCAGATTATGCCCCCGCGCATGCATTGCTGGCCGCGATCCTGGCAGACGTTTACCTTGCCAGCCCCGACAATCCAGCACAGGTCCAGCACATTCGCGCCATCGCGGAACGCGCCCTTGCGCTGGCGCCAGACAATGCCCTGGTGCTGGCGCACGTTGGGGTGGCGCTAAGCCATGTCGGCTTTCCGGAGGAAGGCTTGCGCTACTCCGAGCGCGCCGTGCGCAAGGCGCCGGGCAGCGGCTTCTTGCACCTGCAACATGGCACTGTCTGCATGGAGTCCAACCTGCCGGAAAAGGCGCTGTCTCACCTGAATACGGCCGCCCGCCTCATGCCAGAAGGGCACATGATGTGGCTGGCGAAGGCGTGGCAGTCAAACGTGTATCGCGCGTTGGGACGCTTTGCGGAAGCGAATGCCACGATCGATGAATCCCTTGCCCTGCTTCCAACATATGCGCTGGCATACGTCAAAAAAGCGCTCTGTTGTATCCAGCTGGGACGTGATTTGGAGGCGCGCGGGCATGTCGAGACGGCGCGCCGGCTGGGCTGGGATTTCGCACAGGCGGAGCGCCAGTATCGCCGCCTTCAAGCAAGGAGTCCGAATCTCGACGCTGACGTCGCCACCTTCCGCGCCCTGTACGCGGCGACGGAGCCGGGCGCATGACCGCCCCCCCCCCGACATCTTCCTGTCCTACAACCGCGAAGACCAGGCCGTCGCGCGCCGGTTCGCCGAGGCGTTCGAGGGTGAGGGCTTCGATGTCTGGTGGGATGCGACGCTGAAGTCGGGTGAGGCCTATGATGAGGTCACGGAAACCGCGCTGCGGAGCGCCAAGGCGGTGGTGGTCTTGTGGTCTCCCCGATCGGTGGTGTCGCGCTGGGTGCGGGCCGAGGCGACGCTGGCCGATCGCAACAAGACCCTGGTGCCCTGCACCATCGAGCCCTGCGACCGGCCGATCATGTTCGAGCTGACCCAGACGGCCGATCTCAGCCATTGGCGGGGGGATGGGGGCGATCAAGCCTGGCAGGGCTTCCTCTCCGACGTCGCGCAGCTTGTGGGCAAGCCTGCGGTCCCCGAGGTGGTCACGCCCAAGCCTGCGGCGGCGGCAGATTCCACCCGTGGTGAGCGCCGGCAGATCGCCGTCCTGAGTTGCGCGCCGGCCCCGCCTTCAGACACCGATCTCGACCCGGAGGATTGGCACGGAATCGTGTCGGCATTCCGGGCCCATGCCGAACCGGTCATCCAGGCCTTTGGCGGCAAGGTGATCGATGCGCCGGGCGACGGGCTCCTGGCCTTCTTCGGCCTTGATCTGTCGCGTGAAGATGACGCCCTGCGCGCCACCCAGGCTGCCCTCAAGCTCCGCGAGCAGGGATCCAAGGCGGTGGGCGGGCGCGGCCCGGCCCTGCCGATCCGGGCCGGTATCGACATTGGTCCGGTGGTAGTGGGTCATGGGGCGACTGCGGCCTTTGGGTCACCCATCAGCACGGCGTCAGCCCTGCAGGGTCAGGCCCCCGCCGACTGCGTGGCCATCAGCCCGGCTGTAGCGGCCCTGGCCGGTGGCTATTTTGAACTTGAATCCCACGGCGCGCGCGCCTTTCGCGTGGTGGCTGCCCATCAGGGGCGGACGCGATTTGACCTGTCGCGCGTGCGGGGGCTGAGTTCGTTCGTGGGTCGCGGCACCGACCTCCAGACCCTGCAAACCGCCCTGGACCACGCCGCCTCCGGTGAGGGCCAGGTGGTCGGGGTTGTTGCCGAAGCCGGTGCCGGCAAGAGCCGCCTGTGTTTTGAGTTCGCCGAGCACTGCCGGGGCCAGGGGTTGCAGGTGTTTGAGGGTCGCGGGGTGGCCCATGGCCGCAACATTCCCTTCCTGCCCATCCTCGACCTGATCCGCGCGCTCTTTGACGTTCAGCCCGACGATGACAGCGTCTCGACCCGCCTGAAGATCGACAGACGCCTGTCGGAGCTTGATCTGACACTGGCCCAGGCGGCGCCCCTGGTCTTCGAGTTCCTGGGGGTCCCTGATCCTGAGCGACCAGCCCCGAGGCTCGATCCAGAGGCCCGGCAGCGCCAGCTGATCGGCCTCCTGCGCCACCTGATCAGGCTCTCAGGCCAGCATCAGGCGACGGTGATCCTGATTGAAGACCTGCATTGGATCGATGCGGCGAGCCTAGCCTTCCTCGACAATCTGGTGGACGGGCGGGCGGGCTCCCGCAATCTCCTGCTGCTCAACTTCCGGCCCGAGTTCCGGGCCGAGTGGATGCAGAACGCCTGGTATCGGCAGATCCCCCTCGCGCCGCTGGGCCCCGAAGCGGTTGGGGACCTGCTGGCCGATCGCCTCGGCGATGATCCCAGCCTCAAGCCCCTGGTGGCGCTGATCGACAGCCGCGCCAAGGGCAATCCCTTCTTTGTCGAGGAGATCGTGCAGTCCCTCATCGAGATCGGTCATCTGGAAGGCGAACGCGGGGCCTATCGCCTCGTCAGACAGATCGGCGATCTGAAGGTCCCAGCGACCGTAAGGGCCGTGCTGGCGGCGCGGATCGACCGGCTGGACGATCGTGACAAGCAGCTTCTCCAGACCGCCTCGGTGATCGGCAAGGATTTTGCCGAGCCCATGCTGGAGGCCGTCGCCGGTCTCGACCCTCAGGCCTTCGATGCCGCCCTCACCAACCTGAAGCGCGCGGAGTTCATTCAAGAGGGCGCGCTCTATCCGGTCACCGAGTATGCCTTTCGCCACCCGCTCACCCAGGAAGTGGCCCTCGGCAGCCTGCTCAAGGATCGCCGCTGTCAGATCCATGCGGCCGTCGCCCGCCTGGTTGAAGCCAATAATGCCCAACAGCTGGACGAGCGCGCCGCCCTGCTGGCCCACCACTGGGAGGAGGCGGGCGAACCCTTCCTCGCTGCGGGATGGCACGCCCGGGCGGCGCAATGGGCGGGACTCACCAGCCCCGATGAGGCGTTGCGGCACTGGCAACGTGCCCGGGCTCTGCTCACCGACCTTCCGCACACCGCTGAAAACCTGCGGCTCGCCGTGGCGGCCTGCTTCGGCGCGCTTGGCCTCAGCTGGCGACTTGGCAGCTCACCCCGTGACATCACGGCCATTTTCGAACAGGGCCGAACCCTCGCCGAAGAGGCGGGCGACATGACCACCCTGGCCGCCTTGCACGGCAACTACGGGTGTTTCCTAGGCTTGGTGGAGGGGGAGTGCGATCAGTATTTCAACTACGCCCAGCAGGCTGTCAGTCTCGCCGAGCAGACCGACAATGTCGGCCTGCAGATCGCCCAGCGCGCGTTCCTGGGCTACGGCTCCGTGCTGGCTGGGCGGATGACGGAGGGCCTCGCCAACTGCGAGTGGGCATTTGAAAACCTACCGACGGACGTCGAGCTTGGTCGGGAGTACACAGGATATAGCCCCTATCTTGGTCTGCTCCATGTTCATTCATGGATCCTGGTCCGGAGTGGCCGCGTCGCGGAGGGACGGCGCGGGACAGCGCGCGCAGAAGCCTTGGCCCGGGAGTTTGACGATATTGAGATCCTGACCTGGCTGCAGCTTGCCAACATTGAGGCAGCCTCTGCCAGTGATGATGTGGTGGCAGCGCTCTCCTCCGCGGCGGTCGCCCTTGGGTCCGCCGAGCGATCCGCGACGCCGCAATCCCGGATGGTGGGCCTGTTCACCCATGGGGCCGCCAGCCGGCTCGAAGAGAACCTTGAGCAGGCGGTGGCGGTCCTGGAGGAAGCTGTCGACTTGGCGGTGGCGGGTGCCAATCGCGAGTTCGAAGGGGCCGTTCGAGCCGAACTGGCCAAGGCCTTGATCGCGAGCGGCGATCTCGAAGCCGCGGAACGGCAGGCGACAACGGGTGCAGGTGTCGCGCATCTCCAGAGCTCCCGGTTCGACGAGGTGAGCTGCCGAATGGCCCTCGCGCGTGTCCATGTTGAGAAGGGCGACATCGGGGCATTGGGCCTGGCGGAACAGGCCTTGGATGTGGCCCAGGCGCTGATGGATGAGTTTGCCATCAACCTGTATCGGCCCGATCTCCATGAGTGCCGGGGCCGCATCGCCCTCCTGCGCGGGGACACCGAAGAAGGCCGCGCCCAGATCCGCCTGGCTATCGACCTGTTGACGGCGATGGACACGCCGATCCGGGTGGAGCGTCTGAGCCGCCAATTCCTGGCGTGACGACACCCGCCATCTTCCTTTCCGATCGTCGCGAAGATCAGGCCGTCGCACGGCGTTTCGCTTAGGCGTTTGCGGGCAGGGATTTGAGGTCTGGTGGGATCGACTCCCATCGCTGTCAGAGAGGCTCTACCCGCCGAACCCAACGAACACGGTGGCCTCGGCCACGGCCTTGCGCTCCGAGACCACGGCATTGGCCGGGAAGCTCTCGTCTGGCCAGCCCAGGGCGACGCTCTTCATGATCACCTGGTCATCGGCGATGCCAGCGTGCTCGCGTACCACCGGCGACTGCATGATGCCCTGGCTGTTGATCACGGCGCCCAGGCCCCTCGACCAGGCGGCATTGACCAGGGCGGTGGTCACCGCCCCGCAGTCGAAGGGGGTGTCGTCGCTGCCGTCCAGCACCTTGTCATAGGTGACGATGATACAGACCGGGGCGTCGAACTGACGAAAGCCCCGCAGCACCCAATCCTGGCGCATGGCGGCGTCATCGCGGGCGATCCCCATGGCCGAAAAGAGCTGCTTGGCCACACCCACCTGGCGGTCGCGGTGCTGGCCGGCAAAGGCCTGGCCCTGGCGGAACTCGCGCGATTGCGGCACGCCGGCCACCATCCGCTCGGTATTGCCGGCCCGGATCCTGTCCAGGGGCTCACCGGTGATGACATAGAAGTTCCACGGCTGGGTGTTCATCGACGACGGTGCCCGCATGGCCAGGCCGATGATCTCTTCGATCAAGGCCTGGGGCACGGGATCGGGCTTATATCCGCGGATGCTGCGGCGACCGAGGATGACGTCGTCAAATTGCATAGGTGGCCCCTAAGATCGCGCTGGGTTTCAGCGGCCCCCGCCAAACCGCCGACGCGCTTTAACCGCATCGACGGGCCAAGTCGACTGACCAGTTGGGCAACCCTTCCTCCAGATGCTGCCTGGCCGCGCGGGCGAGTGTGGCCTTGCTCTTGTCAGGGCGGCGTGGCGGTTCGATGATGGGGAAAATTCGATCATAGGGAGATGAGATAATGGGTCTGCTGGATGGGAAGGTGGCGATTGTCACGGGTGCGGGCGGTGGTCTGGGGGAGGCCTATGCCAAGCTGTTTGCCCAGGAGGGTGCCAGTGTCGTCGTGAACGACCTGGGGGGCAGCCGCGACGGATCGGGTGCCGGGACCAGTGCTGCGGCCCAGAAGGTGGTGGACGCGATCATCGCCGCCGGCGGTAAGGCGGTGGCCAATGGCGACGACGTCTCCACCATGGAGGGCGGTGAAAACATCGCCAAGACGGCGCTGGATAACTTCGGTCAGATCGACATCCTGGTCTGCAATGCCGGCATCCTGCGCGACAAGAGCTTTGCCAATACCTCGGAGGCTGACTGGGATCTGGTGGTGAAGGTGCACCTGAAGGGCACCTATTGCTGCACCATGCCGGTGTGGAAGTGGATGAAGGACAACGGAAAGCCCGGTGCCATCGTCATGACCAGCTCCACCTCGGGCCTCTATGGCAATTTCGGCCAGTCCAACTATGGGGCGGCCAAGGCCGGCATCTATGGCTTCATGCGGGTGCTCTCCATCGAGGGGCGCAAGTACGGCATCCGGGTCATGGGCCTGGCGCCGGGGGCCTTCACCCGGATGACCTCAGACCTGCCGGGTCGCCAGGGCCGCGAGCCCGACGCCATGAGCCTGCCTAAACATCGCCCCCGGCGTGCTCTATATGGTCTCTGACCTGGCCGCCGATCACTCGGGCAAGGTGTTGGGGGTTTCCCAGCGCGGGGTTCGGGAGATCAAGATGCTGCAGACCGAGGGCTTCAATCCCGGCAAACCCTATACCGCCCAGGACGTGGCCGACCACGCCAAGGAGGTGTTCTTCCCCGACGCCACCGAACGGACGGCGGCCAGCGCTTAGGGGCCCTAAGATCGTCATGGCCGGGCTTGCCCCGGCCACCCATGATCTCCGTGATGGGGTAAGCAGGGCGACGGTGCCGTTGTTGCTCTTTTCGGCCCCACGGTGATCATGGGTCCTCGGGACAAGCCCGAGGAAGACGTTCAGGGTTGGGGCGTCTACCCCTCCAACCCCGCCAGCCTGGCATCCAGCCGGTCCCGCACCGCCGGCCACTCGTCCCTGAGCACTGAATAGAGGCAGGTGTCCCGTATCCGTCCCGTCCAGGTGACGCGGTCCTGGCGCAGGGTGGCCTCGTGGACCGCCCCCAGCTTTAGGACGGCGGCCCGTGAGCGGGCATTGATGGCATCGACGCGGAAGACCACGCGTCGTGCGCCGCTGGCAAAGGCCTCGCCCATCATCAGCCGCTTGGCCGCTGGGTTCACCGCCCCGCCGCGATGGTCGGGATGGTAGTAGGTGCCGCCGATCTCCAGGCTGGCATTGGGCAGGTCGTAAGCCGAATAGCAGGTGAGGCCGATGCAACGGCCGCCCACCACCACCGCCCAGTGGATCGACTTTCCGGCGGCCAGGTCGGTCTTCATCCGCGCCCAGATGGGATCGAAGTGTTCGCCAGCCATGGAGTAGGGATAGAGGTCGGTCCAGACCGCCAGGTCCGCATTGCAGGCGTCCCGCAGGTCCTCGCGGTGGTCCTCGGTGAAGGGTTCCAGTCGCAGGAACCGGTTCTCCATCACCCGGCTCGGGTCGAGTTTCATGATCCCCTCAGCAGCAGTTGGGCGGCCTGGATCAGATAGACGATCCCCACGGCGGTGACGATCAGCCGGGTGTAGCGTTTGAAGTTGATGTCGGTGAGCTTGTCGAGGATGCGCCCGCCCACTGCGGTGCCCAGCATCGACAGCGGGATGGCCAGGGCAAACAGCCACAGGGGCGGCATGTCGCCGCCGTCCTGGGTCCGCAGCATCAGGCCGCCATAGACGATAATCTTGGCCAGGTGGGCGAAGACCTGGGTGGCGGCCTTGGTGGCAACGATGGTGTGGCGGCTCAGCGCGGTGCGGACAAAGAAGATGTCCAGGAGAGGACCTGCGACCCCGGCGGTGAGATTGACGCCGGTGACCAGGATGCCCGACGCCAAGGCCTGGGCGGGCTTGGCCGCGTCCAGCTTGATCCAGTCCTGGGGCAGCCAGAGCAGGCCCGGCAACAGGCCCATCACCAGAAACAGGATCGGCTTTGAGGGGGCCAGGGCGATCAGGGACACCACCGTCCCGGCGATCAGCGAACCCACCGCATAGATGGCGACGATCTTCCAGGCCACATGGCGGCGGTGCAGGATCGCCCGCCAGCCATTGGCGACAAGCTGCAGCAGGCCGTGGGTGATAAAGGCCGCCGAGACCGGCAGCACCAGGGCCAGGCCCCCCATCAGGACCAGGCCTCCGGCCATGCCAAACACCCCAGACAGGGTGGCCGTCACAAAGGCCAGAACAGCAATGAAGAGAGCAATGAGTGCGCTCATGGGGTCGTCCTCCGGTTGCGTCCGCCTCGTCGAGAGGGACACAGGCCCCCTCCGATCGCGGAACAGCTGCGCATCGTGCGCGGAATGTGCGGGTCCGCCCGCTCACCCTCCGGAGGAAGGCGCTGTGCTCGCACCGGCACCGGTCGCGGCGCTGGGAGGCCCAAGGATCACGCAACGGCGGATCGACCCAGGCGCTCGGGGAGCGGGGTCACTTATAGTGGGAGGGGCGGGTGGCGTCGAGGGGTAGGGATATCTGGCAAATGAAAAGGCCCCGGCTTGCGCCGGGGCCTGAACGAGATCGGATCGTCGCAAACGACCTAGTGGCGGAAGATCGAGGTTTCGCCCGGATCGCGCGGGGTTTCGCGGTACTGGCGCAGTTCGTTGCGACCCACCACCATGTGGTGAACCTCATCGGGGCCGTCGGCCAGGCGCAGGGTGCGGGTGGAGGTGTACATGCGGGCCAGGGGGGTCTTCTGGCTGACGCCGAGGGCGCCGTGCATCTGGATGGCCTGGTCGATGATCTGGCAG
>JANPAO010000633.1:0-2353 GCA_031429955.1 Phenylobacterium sp.
GTTGCGCCTCTTTTCGGGCGCCTTGGCTGTGCAACGGCCCGGGCAGAACCCGGGCCGTGCCCAGCCCAAAGGCCACGGCGAAGACCATGGCGAAGTAGAGGGCTCCGGCCTCGAGCCAACCGCCGCGTGCTCTCATGACACCCATCCCTCCGGCGCCGAGCTCAGTTGGCGGCCTGCTGGGCGCTCGGCAAGTCCGCAAGCGCGATCAACGCAGCATGGGCTAGGCTGTTCCCATGAGCCGGTCGGGGGAGAAACGGCAAGCGGCAGGCTGGATCTGATAGCATCGGCCCCTCTCAACACGTCATCCTCGGGCCACGCCCCGAGGATCCATGATCACTGATGGGCCGCAAGGATCGTCAGCGGGACCGTCGCACCTATCCCCCAGACGCGGAGATCATGGGTCCTCCGGACAAGCCCGAGGAAGACGTTCAGGTGGGGTGGAGGCGACGAAGACTCTTGTTTGCGGACAAGCGGCGCGGCTGGGGATGACGACACAGCGCCGCCAAGGTTATGCTCGCCCCATGATCCGCCACGCCACGCCCGCCGACCACGCCGTCATCGGGGACATCAACATCGCCGCCTTCGGCAAGCCCGATGAAGCTGAGCTGGTGGCGCGGCTGCGGGCTGACGGCGACAAGGTGTTTGAGCTGGTGGCCGAGGAGGACGGGGTCGTGGTGGGCCACATCTTCTACAGCCGGCTGTGGGCCGACAGCGTGAACCTCTATGCCGCCCTCGCCCCCATGGCGGTGCGCCCGGACCGGCAGAAGGACGGGATCGGGGGTCAGTTGATCCGGGCGTCCCTGGTCACCGCCCGGGAGTTCGGAGCCCACGCCGTCATCGTCCTGGGGCATCCGGCCTACTATCCTAAGTTCGGCTTCTCCGCCGAGGCCGCCCGGGCGGTGAAAGCCCCCTACGCCGGCAGCCCCGCCTTCATGGCTCTGGAGATCGAACCCGGTGCCCTGGCCCAGCCTGTGACCGTCGCCTATCCCAAGGCCTTCGGCTGAGGCTATTCCGGCGCGGGGGGTGCAACAGGTGCTGGCGTCGCGGCAGCGGACTCCATCGCCGCCAGGGACTCGTTGATCTTCTTGATCTCGTCTGGGGTCGGCTTGCGGCGGGGGGCGAACAGGGTGCCCAGGACGCGGGTGCGTTCACCTCCCACTGCCAGGGGATCGACGACGGTATAGGTGCGAACCTCACCGGCCACCGACAGGGTCACGGTGCGACCGGCAGGTACATTCTGCGCCTCGGGATCGAACAGTCCCTGGGTTCGGGGATCCAGGCCGCCCAGAATCGCCGCCGACAGATTGGCCTCGCCACCGGCATAGCGACCGGTGAAGGCCGGAGGCTCCCCCCAGGGTCCGGTCCAGCGATAGAAGATGTGGGCCCCGATCTTGGCCATCTTCACCAGAGTCGGGGCCCAATAGGGGGCGACATATTCGGCATGATAGTGGGTGGCCGACCCCACGCCCTTGACCACATAGCCGTTGAGCGCGCGGCCGGCGACATCTTGCGCCCGGAGCCATAGGCTCGACTCTGGGGTGCTGGCCAGGGCCCCGTCGCAGGTGAAGGTGAACTGGCAGCCCGTGCTGCGGGCCGAGCCCTGATAGACCACACCACAGACCGACTTCGGATAGGCCGGATGGCGCAGGCGGTTCAGCACCACCTGGGCCACCGCCTCCTGGCCCAACTGCGGCTCGCGGGCCGCTTCGTAATAGACCGCCTGGGTCAGGCAGGTGAGCGCCCGACTGCCGTCCTGGGTGGCGAGGCTCAGGGTGAAGGGCTTCATGGGCCGGATCGGCAGGGTGGAAAACGGCCGCAGGGCGTTGATTTCCTGGGCGGCCTGATCGACCACCTCGCCCAGTCCGAGGTCTGGTGCCTTGGTGAGGTCCAGACTGGCCCAGCCCATGGGGCGGCCCCAGAGATCGCCCCGCGTGGCCGGATCGTGACGGCGCACCAGGGCCAGCATGGCGGGGTCCATGTCGGCCGTCAGGCGTCTCAGTCCGGCCTCAGAGAAGGTTTCGGCCACCGTCGCCACCCCCTTCACCCGACCGCTGCCGCCGGGCACATAGTAGGTGGTGGCGCAGCCGGTCAGCAGGGCACCGCACAGGGCCATGACCGCAGGGCCGGAAGATCTTGGCAGGCGTAGCATCCCGGCTTTCGGTTGGTGGGGTCGCTCCCCCGATAGCGGCAGTCGCGCCGCGCCGCCAGGGTTGGGTTTCAACAAGTGACTTGTCCCCAGCTCAATTGGGGTCTATATCCTCGCCATTGGTTTTGCTCCGATTGAGCATATCCAGGACGCCGAGGGAACCGAAAGCGTTGCCCGGCGTTTTTTGAGGCGGAAGAAATGCTCATG
>JANPAO010000634.1:0-5854 GCA_031429955.1 Phenylobacterium sp.
CCCCTAGGCCCAGGAAGCTCAGGAAGCTCTCGGCCAGGATCACCGCCGGAATGGTCAGGGTCACATAGACCACCACCGGCCCCAGCAGGTTGGGGACGATGTGCTTGGCGATGATGGAGCTCTGGGTCAGGCCGGCGGCCCGGGCGGCCTCGACGAATTCCTTCTGCTTCAGAGACAGGGTCTGGCCCCGCACAATCCGGCTCATGGTCAGCCACTCCACCGCCCCGATGGCCACGAAGATCAGGATGATGTTGGACCCGAAGGTCACCATCAACAGGATGACGAAGAAGATGAAGGGCAGCGAATAGAGCACGTCGACGATGCGCATCATCACCTCGTCCACCACCCCGCCGACAAAGCCCGCCACCGCGCCCCAGACCACGCCGATCACCAGGGAGACCAGGGTGGCGATCAGGCCGATGGCCAGCGAGACCCTCAGGCCCATCAACAACCGCGCCAGCAGGTCCCGACCCAGGGAATCAGCCCCCAGCAGGTGACCGCTGGTGAGGGGCGGTGCCCAGACGTCGTTCTTGTTGATCTGGTCATAGGCAAAGGGGACCACAAGAGGCCCGGCCACTGCCAGCACCACCAGGACCAACAGCATGATCATGCCGCCGACGGCACCGGAATTGCGCATCAGGCGACGGCGGGCGTCGTCCCACAGGCTGCGGCCGCGAACGGCGGTTTCCATCAGGGCCGCGCCTTGGCGCGAACCGGGAGCCAGGTTCAAGGTGCTCACGACAGCCTCACGCGGGGGTCGAGCACCGCATAGAGCAGGTCGGCGACCAGATTCAGGAACAGGATCAGGGCGGCATAGAAGATCACCATCCCCATCACCACGGTGTAGTCGCGCTGCAGGGCGCTGATGACGAAGAACTTCCCAAGGCCCGGCAGGTTGAAGATCTTTTCCACCACCAGCGACCCGGTCAGCAGGCCCGCACAGGCCGGACCCAGATAGCTCACCAAGGGCAGGATCGCCGCCCGCAGGGCATGGCGCACCACCACCCGGTGGGCCGGTAGGCCCTTGGCCCGGGCGGTGCGGACATAGTTGGACTGCAGAACCTCGATCATCCCGGCCCGGGTCAGTCGCGAGATGATCGCCACCTGCGGCAGGGTCAGGACGGTGATGGGCAGAATCAGGTTGGCCAGGGCCCCGTCATTCCACCCCCCATTGGGCAGCCACTGCAGGATCGATCCAAACAGCAGCACCAGCAGCGGGGCGGTGACAAAGGACGGGATACAGACCCCGACAATGGCCACCCCCATGACCCCATAATCGACCCAGCCGTTCTGCTTCAGCGCCGCCATCACGCCCAGGGTGACGCCAATGGCGGCCGCCAGCGTAATGGCCGAGAGCCCCAGGATCAGGCTGACCTTGTAGTTCTCCTGCAGGATCTGCAGGACGGTCTTGTCCTTGTATTTCAAGGAGGGTCCGAAATCGCCGCGCACCACCCCCTTCAGGTAGTCGGCGTACTGTTCCCCCAGCGGCTTGTTCATGCCGTACTTTTCCATGACGTTCCGCTCAATCTCCGGAGAGAGCTTGCGATCCATGTCAAAGGGGCTGCCGGGGGCGGCCCGCATCATGAAGAAGGCCAGGGTCACGACCAGAAACAACGTCGGAATGGCCACCAGAAGTCTGCGGCCGATGAAACGCAACATGGGTTTGGGCGCTCGAGGTGGAGACCATTTGACGGCCGGGCGTTGCGAAAGTTTCACCGCCCCCCGATGATGTCAACGAAGGGCCGACGTATCGGCCGCTAAGAAGACAGGCCATGACCGAATTTCGACGTGTTACCGACCAGCTTTCGGTGAGTCCGCAGATCTCCCTGGAGGACCTGCCACGGGCCGCGGCCCTGGGATTTACCCTGGTGATCAACAACCGGCCCGATGGCGAAGATCCCGCCCAGCCCTCAAGCGCGCAGGTGGAGGCCGCCGCCAAGGCCGCCGGTCTGGCCTATGCCTATATCCCCGTGCGCGGTGGCCCCACCCCTGATCAGGTGACCACCGAACGCTCGATCCTGGAGAACCACGACGGTCCGGTCCTGGCCTTCTGCCGCTCCGGCACTAGGTCCATCATCACCTGGTCCCTTGGGGAGGTCCTGGATGGGGCCCGCACACGCGACGAGCTGGTGGCTCTGGGCCAACAGGCCGGCTATGATTTGAACGGCGTCCTGCCAGCTTAGACGGGCATCGAGATGGGCACCCGGACCGCCCCCAGCAGGGCCGGTTCGTCGGGTTCGCAGCTGGCCATGGTCAGAACCAGTTGCGCCGCCATGAGACACATCACCGCGAACACCACCCGTTGAAGCCGATTTGAAACAAACATCACCGCCTGCGCCGCCATTTTCGCCCCACTTGCCTGGTCTGAGACCGGGCAGCGCAAACTTGGTGCCGCCGCCAAGAGTCTGTTCCGATAAGTGGGAACCGGTTATCGGATCGACACAGGCTCCAACTTTTTGAATTGGAGCCCTTTCTGTCCCTTTGGACGATCCCGTCTAAAGGGAAAGGGCTCTAAGGAAACTGCCCGATGATTCCCTATGTCCGTGAGATCAAGTTCGAGTACGGCGTCGTCGATCAGGTCTCGCCTCTGATCCGGCGGGTGGTGGCCAACAATCCCGGCCCCTTCACCTATCTGGGCACCGGCACCTATATCGTCGGGCGCGGCGAGGTGGCGGTGATCGACCCCGGCCCCGACATGGCCGATCATCTTGACGCCATCCTGGCGGCCCTGGAACCGGGGGAGACGGTGAGCCACATCCTGATCACCCATCACCATTCCGACCATTCGCCCCTGGCCGGGCCGCTGAAGGCCCGCACCGGCGCCCCGATCTATGGCTGCGCCGTGGCCCTGCCCCCCGCCGACGATGGCGGGGTAAAGATGGAGGCCGGCCACGATCAGGATTTTGCCCCCGACATCAGCCTCTGCGGTGGCGGCCAGGTCCTCACCGGTCCCGGCTGGACGATCGAGGCCATCGCCACCCCTGGCCACACCTCCAACCATATCTGCTACGGCCTCCGCGAAGAGAACGCCCTGTTCTCCGGCGACCACATCATGGGCTGGTCCACCACCGTCATCACCCCGCCGGACGGGGACATGACCGACTATATGGCCAGCCTGGAGCTGGTGAAGGCGCGGGAGTTCACCACGCTCTGGCCCACCCACGGCCCGCCGATCCGCGAGGTCACCCCCTTCATCGAGGCCTATGCCGCCCACCGACGGGCCCGCGAAGCCCAGGTGCTGAAGGCCGTCACCGACGGCTATGGCAGGATCGTCGACATGGTGCCGGTGCTCTACGCCGACGTGGACCCCCGCCTGCACCCCGCCGCCGCCCGCTCGGTCCTGGGCCACATGATCGACCTGGTACGACGCGGCCAGGTCACCACCGACGGCGATCCGGGTCCCAACAGCGTCTATCGGCGGGTGGGGTGAGGCTGGATCGTGGGTTTCGGGCGCTTGGGTCGGGTGAGGATTGCCCCTCAGCAGACCTCCGCCTCCGTCGCACCAAGGGCGGCTTCGAGCGCTGCGAACGCGCGATAAGGGAACGGAAGACCCCACCAATGCGCGTAACCGCCAGAGTAGACGCTCTAAAGGAACTTCGCTGCGGCGGATCGAACGGCAGACGCGAAGGCCCTCGCGTCGCACCATTTGAATTCAAAGCTGGCTAACGTCGGATCAGGGCTTGTTGGTGACGTTTGGCGGGTCGGCATTTGGCCAGTGGAGATTGAGCAGCCGACGCCGAATGAGGGCGGGGACGTCGATCCCCTGGGGTACACCCAGTTTTCTGCACATATAACAGAGGACTAAGTGGGTAGTCCCGGCGCGGACGAAGCCATCCGTCTTGCGCAGACGAGATCAAGAATGCCAGCTTTTTCCAACTGCCCACAATATGTTGTGCGTCGGAGCGTGTCGCAGGCCACAGGTTGAGACTCGGCGCGTTTCCTCTGATAAGTTGAAGCTGTCTCAACTTGGACTTCGCCATGAGCGACCCGCACTATCACTACCCACCTGGCTTTGGCCGGCTCCTGAACCTACCTGCGCTCCCCAAGCCAATGGGGATTGAGCAGTTCATCGAACCGCCCAAGCAGGTTGACTGGGCTGCCATCGCGGCTCGCCTTTACCCGCCAAAGCCGCCCGCGCCACTTAGCGCGCCGATGATCACGCCCGGAGGTTACTACCCTTCCGCCGTCGCCCCCTCTCTGATCGGCGGTGCTGGCCTCGGCCTTGAGGCGCTGGATAAGTACCGGCGCCGCGCCGACTGGAATGCACGGTTCGAACACTGGGAACGGCCCGCCAGCGATAGCGAAGAGGGTGCTATTGACCGCGCCAAACGGCTCGTGCCGGACGCGATCAGCGACAGCGTGTGGCTCGGCGTTCACAATGCCACGGTGCAGCCCCAGGGCTCTGCGCACAACAACACCAATACCCGGCGCGACGCCGACATTGATCTCCGCGTCGAGCTCCCGCTGTTCAAAGTGGACTACCACCCGAATGTTAAGGTGGACTGTGCGGAGGCGGTCCTTCAGCTAAGCGACTCCGGTTGGACCTACGAGCAGCTGTTTGCGATGATGCGCTGGGAACTTGAGACGTGCTTGGGCGAGGCGTTCGGCAAGAAGAACGTCGTCCCGGGCAAGAAGGCGTTTCGGGTCAAAGGCATCACTGGCAGCCGAGCAGAGGCTGACGTTGTCCCGGCCCTCGGCTACCGCCAAGTAATGTGGTGGGACCGGGAGAAACGTTACAACGTGATCCAGGGTGTGGCGATCTTGTCCACGACAGACGAATGGACACTAAACTTCCCCGCCCAGCATAGCGCGAATGGTATCGCGAAGCGCCAGCGTACAGGCCAACAGTTCAAGAAAGTGGTCCGAATATTCAAGCGCCTACGCGCTGACCTTGTCACCCGTGGACTGTTGGTCGGAAAGGTGCCTTCGTTCTTGGTCGAATGCCTTGTCTACCTTGTCGAGGACGGCTATTTCACCGTCGCCAGCGACGACCGGTTCAACCGCACATACCGGGTCGCTCTCCGGCTCCAAACCATCCTGCGAGATCGAAGTGTGGAAATGCGGGAAATCAACGCCATCAAGCCGCTGTTCACGCCTGATCAGGCTTGGACTTACGCCGACGCCTGCGTTTTCGTGGATGCCGTGGTGGCCCACCTCCGCTACAACTAATGTGGTCCCTGTTACCCCGAGCCGTCCAGCTCACGGCGATCCTCCTAGCCGGGTTCCTCATCGCGTGGACGTGGGACGTGGCAAATGTCGCAGCCACTGGTCAACACGCCGTCCCGCTGAAACTTGTCTCGTCAATCGCGTTCATTATCGGCGTCGCGCTGGTCGGGCTGTTCAACGCCACGTGGCGCTGGTTCTGGCTGAAGCTGCCGGTACTGGGTCGCTGGATCTTCCCCGACCTTACCGGCCGCTGGGAAGGAAAACTGATCTCCACGTCCATCGATCTAGCAACCGATCAGCCTCCGCCGCCCATTGATGTCGTCGTTTGGATCAGGCAGAATCTTTTCAAGACAACCGTGCGTCTCAAGACCTCCGAGTCCGAGTCATCGTCTACACGGGCATTCTTGGAGCCGGACGCCGGGAGTGGGTGCTACCGGGTCTGGTACACATACGACAATGAACCCGACGCGAAATTCAGACATCGCAGTTCCCTCCACGAGGGCGTGTCAGTGCTCCAATTTGAGACGGGCGTTCCCGGCCAGTTAAAGGGAACTTACTACACCGCTCGCAAAACGACTGGAGATGTGACGCTGGTCCGGGTGAGCACGGACCCTAACACCTAAACCCTGCTGGGACTGCTCCCAGTCCGTTTTGCGGATTCAGCTAAGGGCTTCTGGCACAGATCGGA